>JAAZYN010000396.1 GCA_014239625.1 Myxococcales bacterium
TCACTCGAGCCTCCCGGCGCGTCGCTCAGAGTCTGGTGAGAAATGCGGGCTAATCTCAGCTGGAGTTCTCGCTGGGGACAGCGGTTCCCCTTGTCTGTCAAAACCATGGGATGAATGGCCGGGGGGCTGGGGTCGCGACACCCCACAACCTCGCATCCAGAGCTGCCGCGCGCGGCAGGTACTCGCCGCTCAGCGCGGGGTCGGATCAGCCGCATCCTCCGCGCCACCCTCCCGCTCCGCTTCCAGCTCGGCGAGCTCTGCTTTGAGCGTCGCCCGCTCGAACTCGTCGTCGGCGTCGCCGACGGCTTGCGAGACCTCGGCGATGCGTTCGGTCAAGAGCTCTTCGGCTTCGGCCTTGGCCGCTTTGTCGAACACGACCTCGTCGACCTCCCGCTGCTCGGTGGCTTGAGGCGTCTCAGGGTTCGGGCCGATCCCGCGCTTAGGTATCACCTGGGTCAGAGCTGACAAGCTGCGCGGGTTGACGAAGATGGGGCTGACGATCTCGATGCCGCGTCCGTGCAGCACCTCGAGGATGTGCGCGTTGAGTCGAGATCGCGCACTGAGCAGCAACCGAACCTCCTCGAGGAAGCCCGAGACGCGGTAGGTGATCGCGTGATCTCCCAGCCCCTCGATGAGCACGAAGGCTTGGCTGAGACCGGCGCTCTCGGCGGCGCTCAGGAGCCCGGCCTCGACCTCCTGGTGAGAGACATCGTAGCCCAGCGACAGCGTGCTCGACACGAAGGTGCCCGAGGCCCGAACCACCGTCACCGGGTGGGTCACCAGGTGCAGGTTGGGCAGCGTCGTCAGGTTGCGCTCGCTGTCTTGGACCTCGGTGTGAAGCAGCCCGGTCTCCGAGATACGGCCGAAGACCTCGCCGACACGCACCCAATCACCCGGTCGGAAGTTCCGCATCCCCCGAAGCATCAGGCCCGCCATGGCGTTGCCCACGAACGTCGTCGACGCCAACGCGATGGTCGCGCTCAGCAATATCCCCAGCAAGCTCAGCAGCTGCGCCCGGTCGGACTCGCCCACGGGGAGCACCAGCGCCACACCGATGATGGCGATGATGACCACGGTGACTTTGAGCAACGACAGCAACACCAGCTCTTGCCGGGGTTTGCGGACCGCCCGGCGCCTGACGAGAAACAGGATGAGCATGGTCAGCGCGACGACGACCAACGCGGGCGTCCACGCGATCGCGCTGTCGACAAACCAGGCCCACGTGTCGCGCACCTGCTCCGCCGCGCCCTGGGCGGCGCTCGACGTCGACGCGGCGAGGTTTACGGGGAGGCCCACCTCAATAGCCCGTCGGGCGTCGGGCGATCCATGGTCGGGCCGTCTCGAGCTGAGCCGCGAGCCGAAACAACGTGGACTCATCACCGAACCGGCTCACGAACTGCGTTCCCACCGGCAGGCCGTCGTCGCTCCAGAACAGCGGTAGGCTGATCGCCGGTTGGCCGGTCTGATTGAACAGCTGGGTGTTGGGGACCGGCTCCAGGCCGTCGGCGCCCAGCTGGTTCAGGGCGATGTCGAGCAACGCCTTGAGAGGCAGGCGCTTGAGCAGGCGCAGCGAGATCACATCCTTTTGCTTGAACTCCAGGTCGGCCAGCGCGCTCGGCGGCGCTCCGAGGGTGCTGGTGACCAGCACGTCATAGGTCTGATGAAATGCCCCCATCTGGCGACCGGCTTTTTGGATCTCCTTGAGCGCCGACTGGAGCTGCGCCGCGGTCTGCTTGCGGCCGATGTTGGCGACCAGCCAGGTGGACAGCTCCAGGTCATCGCCCCTGGGGGGGCGTCCGACCACCTCGGCGAGCTCGTCGATAGCCGCCGCCACCGACGAGCACACGACCGTGAAGTAGGCCTGGACGAGCGCCTCCGTGTGAACCTCCAGGGTCACCTCTTCGACGTTGTGCCCCAGGCCCTCGAGCAGCGTGCCGGCGTCGTCCACAGCGGCCCGACAGGTCGGGTGCAGGGAGCGGCCGAAGAGGGACCCTCTGAAGATGCCGACCCGGAGGGTCCCGACGTCGGCGCCGACCTCACTCAGATAAGGCCTGTTCGGCGGGATGACATGGTAGGGGTCGCCCGGCGCCGGCCCGCGGGTGGCGTCCAGCAGCGCGGCGCAATCTCTCACCGTGCGCGTCAACGCATGCTGTACCACGAACCCATTTTCGTCCTCGCCCAGATCCGGGCCCATCGGCGTTCGCCCGCGCGTCGGCTTGAGCCCCACCAGCCCGGTCATGGCCGCCGGGATGCGGATCGATCCGCCGCCGTCACCGCCGTGGGCCATGGGGACCATACCCGCCGCGACGGCGGCGGCGGCGCCACCGGAGGAGCCGCCCGGAGTGTGGTCCGTGTTCCAGGGGTTGCGACAGGGGCCGAAGAGGGCCGGGTTGGTGTGCCCCGTGATGCCATGCTCGGGCGTGTTGGTCTTCCCCGCGAAGATCAACCCGGCCTTTCGGTAGCGCGCGGTCAGCTCCGCATCGTAGCTGGGCCGCCAGTCCCGCGTGAAGCGGCTGCCGAAGGTGGTCGGCTCTCCCGCGATGTAGGCCAGCATGTCTTTGATGAGAAAGGGGACGCCCCGAAAGGGCCCGTCCGGGAGCTGGGCGGCTGCGGTCGCGCGGGCCTGGGTGTCCATGCGGTGGACGACGCAGTTGAGCGCAGGGTTGTGTGTGGCGATGGCCTCCAGGCAGGTCTCGACCAGCTCAGCGGGGCTCACCTCTCCTTTGGCGACCAGCTCGGCCAGGCCCAGCCCGTCATGCTCGCGATATTCCGAAAAGGGGATCGTCATTCGGGGCTCACCTATGAACCTCAGCTGTGATAGCGCCAAGCGCTGCCTGTCGTTGAGCGGTGGCGACCTGCGGTCCACGGTCGCAGAGGTGCAGGGCTCGCGTTCGTCTCCAAAGCATGCGCGGCGTAGCCCAGACGTGCAAATGCATCTGGGCTTCGGGAGGGTTGCCGCTGGGTTCAAGGGCTCCGAGACTCGCCCCGAGTCTCGCGAGGCGCTCGAGCCGGTCAGGTCGCGGCGTTGGAGATCCGCTGAGGCGGGCTGGAACGTCGACCTCTCGCCCGCAATGTCGGTGGCCTCGGGCCCGCAGACTCCGGAAGGCCGGCACCCGCCCGCCAGCCCATGCGGGTTGTCGATACGGGCTGGACGACTGCAGCCGAGGTGCTCAGCAGGTCGCGTCGATGATCGCGTCGACAAACCGCGCGGCTGTGTTTCGGGCCGCGAAGGAGGCCATGCCCTCGACCGACGCCCCTGTCGCCCCCAGGAGCTGCTCGAGTCCAGCTGCGAGGGCATGCGGGCGGGTGGCGTCGACCGCTACGCCCAGCCGCTCGCGCCGCACCGCCTCGCCGAGCATGCCGTATGAAGACGCCAACAGCGGCTTGCCGGAGCGCGCAGCGCGGATGGCGATCCCCGAGGACCCCACGTGCCGCTGGTAGGGAGCCAGCACGATGTCGGCCAGGGCGAAATGTGCTTGAACCTCCGCCTCCGGGACGAAACCATGCTCTCTGACGACCCGGACGCCCGCTTTTTCAGCCGACTCCACGGCCCGGTCTACGTCCGTTTGGAACGGCTGGCGCAGACGGCCCACGAGGAGGACCGTGAGCTCGGCGTGAGTTCGTCGGGCAGCGAGGGCGCTGGCCGCGAGAGCTTGCAGGACGCCCTTTCGCTCGGTCAGCGCGCCAAACAACAGCAGCGTCGTCGTCTTGCTGGCCCGCAAGCCATAGCGCAGGGCGAGCGCGTTGACCACCCGCGACGGCGGCGCCTCCTCTGGGACAGGGTCGGCCAGCGCTTCGACGCGCGCGGGGCCGAGCTGGCGCAGGTGCTCGACGGCATAGGGATCGAGCGTCCATAGCGTGTCCAGTCGCCGGTGCCGCAGGGCGGCGCGCAACGTCAGCTTCTGTCGCAACGCCCGGCGCTTGTCGCTGGGCCCTTGGGCCTGCCCCAGCGATCCGTAATGGAACGCGGGCCGAAAATAGATCCCGGACACTGGACAGGACAGTCCCAGCTGCAGGGCAATCGGCCCCTGGAGCATCTGGTCGATATACATCACGACCGCGTGCGCCGCGCGCTCCCGGCGGGCCAGTCGAGCCAGGGCGCGCCACTCCAAGACGCCGCGCCCGAGCGGCCCCAGTAGTCCGGGGAGTCGCTGCGCCAGGGTCGGCTTTGGTACCGTGGCGAAGCGCACCAGCCCGGTCTTCGACAGCGTGACGATGCCCGGGTGACGCTCCGGGAAATCCGGTGCCACAGCGATCAGCAGCTCTCGGCCCGGAGCGACGGTGCGCCAGCGCTCGGTCAGGTACTGTAAGTAGCTGGGATGATGTCCGTCCGAGGCCAGGTCGAACGCCAGGACGGGGCCGTCGGAGCCGGTCTTTCGCATGATTGGCGCTCTATCATGGCTGCATGGAGGTGTCCCGCGTGATCATCTCCCCTCGGCGGCATCGACTGCGCCGGGAACCGCTCCGCTCGATCGCCGCGTCGCCCACCTCCATCGGCTGCGTTGGAGATACGGTCGGTGGGCGTCGCCTTACGCATGAACACGGGGGACGCGGGACGCTATCGCCAGGGTTCGGTTGGGTCTGGCCAACAGAGTCACGGTGCCGGTAGGAAGAGGTCTCGCGCAGAGGCGCAGACAAAGAATCCTCTGCGCCTCTGCGCGACCATCAGCCCACAG
>JAAZYN010000397.1 GCA_014239625.1 Myxococcales bacterium
GAGCGCAGCTCCGCGTAGGCCGTGATTTTAGCCAACTCAGCGCTGCGCACGGCCTCTTGGCGCTCGTATCGATGGAGCCGCGGCGCCCCGGAGTGATCCGTCAGGGCGTACACCTGACGACGGCTCTGCGACCGCTTCTCCACAAAGCCTTGCTCGATGAGCTCGGCGAGCACCACCGTCACGCGTGTCGGGTGAAGCCCGCTGGCGGCGCGGAGCCGGCTCATCGACGGCGGCTCTCCGCTCTGAGCGCACCGATCGATGGTCGCCAACACCGCGCTGAAGTCCGCGGCGGTCGGCTGCGCGGACTGGATGAAGTAGTCCTGGATGCGAAGATCTTCCGGGTCGAAGAGCAGCACCCCGCGGGCAGGCTCACCGTCCCGCCCCGCGCGCCCAACCTCCTGGTAGTACGCGGTGATCGATCCGGGAACGTCCACGTGGATGACGTAGCGCAGGTCGCTCTTGTCGATCCCCATGCCGAGCGCATTGGTCGCCGCGATGGCGGTGAAATCGCCGCGGATGAAACGTTGCTGAAGGCTTCGTTTGCGATCGGGAGCGATCCCAGCGTGGTAGCTGGCCACGTCGAGGCCTCGCTCGCGGAGATACTCCCCCACCATCTCGGTGTGGTCTCGGGTCGCGCAGTAGAGCAAGCCAGGCCCCTCGCTTTGCGCGACAAAGGACTCCAGCCAGGCCAGCTTCTGGCCGAACCCGTCCATGCGGTGGACCGCCAGCGCGATGTTCGGGCGGTCCATACTGCGGCGTTGGACCGGGAGCGGCTCACCGGCCCGCGAGCGGAGCTGCTCGGCGACGTCTCGCTGGCACCGCTCGTCGGCCGTGGCGGTGAGCGCGAGCACCCGGATGCCAGGGCGGCGCGCTTCGAGGTCGGCGACGAGCTGCCCGATCTCCCGGTAGGCGGGTCGGAAGTCGTGGCCCCAGGTCGAGATGCAATGCGCTTCGTCGATCACCACAAGGGAGACGTTCAGACCCGCGATGAAGCGAAACCGGTCCAAGCGCGCGAGCTGCTCGGGGGCGACGAAGAGGATCTTCAGGTCGCCTGACGCCGCAGCGAGCGCGGCGGCGCGATTGTCCTCGTCGCTTTGATCGCTGTTGAAGCTGGCCGCAGGGATCCCGAAGCGGCCGTTGAGCTGGGACATCTGGTCGCGCATCAAGGCCAGCAGAGGCGACACCACGACGGTGAGGCCATCCAGCAGCGTGCTGGTCAGCTGGTACAGCAGCGACTTGCCGTGCCCCGTGGGCTGAATGCACAACAGTCGACCTCGGTCCAGCAGCGTCTCAATGGCCTCACGCTGCCCTGGCCTGAACGCATCGAAGCCAAAGCGCGTCTTGAGCGCGTCGTCGAGATCATAGGGCTGAGGTTTCACGTGTCTCCTGAGAAGCGCCCCATCGTTTGGTGCCGCCGCCCGACATTGAGGAGTATACCGCGCGCGCGCCGAGTGTCCTCCGGGCCGGTCGCGGACACGGCGGTGCGCGCAGCCCGGGACAACGCCCAGGGCTGGGGGCCGCGCTCCGGTCTACATCAGCGGGCTGTCAGAAGTCGAGATCACCATCTCGGATCCACGCGCCGATGCGCTCGGCGATCATGAGCGTCGGCAGGTTGATGTTGCTCGACGGGATCGTTGGCATGAGGCTCGCGTCTGCGACGAGCAAGCCCATGACGCCGCGGACACGGCCCCGACCATCACAGGCGGCGAGCGGATCCCCGTCGACGCCCATCTTCACCGTGCCGCTGGGGTGGTAGCCGCTATCGGTGGCCTTCCGGATCCACTGGTCGGCCAGATCGTACCGGTCGAGCACCCGCTGGCTCGGCCAGAGGGGCCGCGCCAGCCGCCTGAGGGCCCTGGTCCCCGCGAGCCGTCCGCAGAGCTGCATGGCCTCGATGGCCTGCGCCCGATCGCGCGCGTCTTCGAGGAGCAGCGAGTCCACACGCGGCTTGGCGTGCGGGTCCGCCGACAGGTACCGGAGCCGACCACGCCCCCGCGGTTTCCCGATGGGCGCCATCAACGAGACCAGCGGGAGTCGGAGCGTCCGGCCTCTCATCTGAATCGCGACCAGGCTCCCGGCTTGGAGCTGCATGTCGGTGTCGGGGAGCGCGCGGAGCGCCGAGCGATAGCGTATGACGCTCTGTATGACGGGGTGCTCGGGACGAGGTATCAGGCGCGTATAGCGCGGCAGCAGGAAGATGGCACACCCGGGGTGGTCGAGCAGCTGCGACCCGACCCCCGGATTGTCCGCGATGAGCTCGACCCCGATCCGCGCGACGTCAGCGCGTGGCCCTACGCCCGACCGGAGCAAGATCCCAGGGGTCCCCACGGCGCCCCCACAGAGCACCACGCGCTTGGTCGCGATGAGCTCGACGCCCCCATGACGCTCGACCTCCACCCCGCAGACACGCCTGCGAGCGTCGAACACAACCCGCCGGACGAGGGTCGCTGCGCTCAACTCGAAGGATCCACGGCGGCGCACGGTGCTCGTCAGGTACGCCTCGGCGGCGCTGATCCGGCGGCCGTCGATCTTGTTCATGGCGTGCGGACCGACCCCATGCGAGCCGGGGGCGTTGGAGTCGGGACACCAGGGGAACCCCAGCTCCAGCCCGGCCTCCAGCAGGCCCGCTTGCCACGGCGCCATCTCGTTGGGGAGGGCGCGCCTGAGCGGCAGCGGACCGTCTGCTCCGTGATAGTCGGCCTCGCCGTAATCGAGGTCTCGCTCGAGTCGCTTGAACGCCGGCAGGCACTGCTCCCAGGACCAATCCGTGAGCCCCAGGGCGCCCCACTCGTCGTAGTCGTAGGCGTGGCCGCGCAGCGCGATGCACGTGTTCACGGCGGTGGAGCCGCCCACGACCTTGCCGCGAGGCAACGGAAACACATACTGCCGGGTCGTCGGTCTGTGCCGATAGCCCCAGTCGTGAGCCGTCATCGAGTTGTGGTTACCGTCGGCGAGATCGGCCGGTAGGAGGCTCGGGTCCGGATAGTCCGGTCCCGCTTCCAGCAGCAGCGCAGACGTCGACCCCTCGGTGACCCGGTTGGCGATGACGCAGCCAGCAGCTCCAGCGCCGACGATGACCAGCTCAGCCATACCAGAGCCCAGCCTTTACCCTCCGCAGGGGCGCTCGATCTCGATCGTGAAGCCAGCGTTGTTCGGCAACCAAAACTTGCGATCCTCTCGCCGTCTCTTCTTTTTCTGCCATGCCCGGGTCATCACGACCAGATCGTCTCTCTGCGGCCGGAACTCGAGCTCGGCGAGGTCCCCCTGCTTGCCGCTCTTGAGAAGCTTGAACTTGTAGGCGCGTTTGTCTTTTCGACTCGCCCAGTTGCCTGCGAAAAGGGCGCGCCTGTCATCGCTGAGCTCCAGCCGGGGCTTGAAGCTGCCGTCGGTCCTGATGCGCAGGATCCAACGCTCCGACTTTCGGGCTCTGCGGCCGAGCCCCTTGAGCACCCACCGCTTGCCAGAGGTCCAACGGGACTTGAAGGCGAGCTTCACCTTTTGAACACCACACTGGTCCTTGGATGCGACGGCGCGCGCCTTGTTGCCCGAGGTCCGGTCGCCGGGGAGCAGCGGTGGGCGCCGTGCGGCCTGCCGTCGCAGCCGCGCCATCAGCTTTTTGGCGCGGCTGCTGTATCTCTTACGCGTCTCCCAGGCGCCATCTTCGCCGCCCTTGCACGACGGTATGGTCGAGCCGATACCGAGGAGCGGGCCGGGGTCGAGCTTTTCACCCGCCGCGGTCAGGATCTCGAAGTGCACGTGCGGCGGGTCCTCCTGCACCGCGGTGCCGCCCATGAGGCCGATCTCCTGGCCCGCCTGCACGACCAGGCCGCGCTTGACCTTGGGGTGCGGGGCAGCCAAATGAAGGTAGCGGACCGTGTGGCCCTTCAACTTCCCCTCCAAGACCTTGGCGGTGACGATGACGCCGCTGCGGTGCCTGCCGTAGTTGCGCGTGAAGAAGTAGACCTTGCCGTAATCGTCGACGTGCTTGCTGCAGGGCAGTTTGCTGTGTCCACGCTTGACGGTGCCGTTGGAGATCAGCCGCGAACCATATTTTTCCGGGCTCGTCTCCGGCGTCCCGATCCGACGGATACGCATCTTGGCGATCGCGCGGACCGGCGTCCCGACTCCCCAGTGCTTGCCGACCCCACCGATGTCGAGCGCTCGGTGGGTGTGCCGGCCCCCGCGGCACCGCGCCCAGCCCCGGAAGAGGTTGTCCATCGGGTAGGGCAACACCAGCCCGTTTTTCAGCACGAGCGGTTCGTAGGTGTCGACCTTGCGCAGACCCTTCGCGGCCAGGGCGGCGCTGTCGCTGCAGATCCAGCAGCACACAGAGGCGAGGGCGACGAGAGCTGCCAATGATGGGCGACGAGGCGACATGGAACTCTGAAACAGTCGACGAACGCTGCGTATTCTAACATTTCGCGCAAACCTTCACCGAGTCTCGCCCGTTCGCCTGCGCTGCCCAAGCTGGAGCTCCTCCAGCGATGTAACCGTGGCTGCCGCGTTGGAGCAACATCCTACGCTGGCGGCCCACGCTCGGTTACCATCAATGGCGATGTCCGACGATGAAAACTCCGAGCCCCACGGGACCAAACCAACGCGGCCGCTCGACGATGACCTGCTCCGGTGCCTGCCGGTCTTTCCGCTGCCTGCGGGCACGATGTTTCCGG
>JAAZYN010000398.1 GCA_014239625.1 Myxococcales bacterium
CGTAGGCGCGCAGGCGGACCATTCCAAAGTCCGCGTCTCGCAGGGTGATGGGGTTCATGGTGCCCCACTTGTTGGCGAGCGCGGTGGTCGTGCTGACGAAATACACCTCCGAGCGGAACGGCGAATCAAAGCCATATTTCCAGCTCTTCAGCGACGTCAGGACCGGGATGTTCTGCGTCGACATGGTGTACGTGCCCGGCGTGAAGACGTCGCCGAGCTCGCCTTCGTGGACGAAAACAGCCACCTGACCGGGACGAACGATCAGCTTGGCGCCATTTTTGACCTCGTTGTCGTGGTGCGGAAAGCGCGACACCAAGGCGTCGCCCTGGTCGGTGCACTCGATGATGTCGATGAGCTGACGCTTCATCCAACCCAACAGACCCATGTCGCTAACCTCCTCGCTGCCCGCGCAGCCTACATCTCGAGATAGTCGAGCTCCTGGGCGGTTTCGCGCGCCAGCTCGACCTCTTGCGCCATCGTCGCTTCCAAGTCGTCGATGCTCGACGCACCGGATGACAACTGCGCCATTTCACTCATTGCGCTGGTCACGGCCGCCTTCAGGCGATCGATAGACCCACGCTCCTCGTCACTCCAATCGTCGCGACCTTGGCGAAGCGCGCCTTCCGCCACCAGGGTCGCCTGCGTCGCCATCTGGATCGCGTTCTGGGCGACGCCACCGTCCATGCCACCTGCACCGAGCGCGACCACGTCATCGGGGTCGATGACCTGAGCGACCATCTCGAAGCTCGCGTTGGTGATGACCGTCAGATCCGCGCCGGCGGCCTCTCCGAGCTTGCTCTTGGCCGCCACGATGCGGCGCGCCAGGCCGTTGATGTCACTCTCAAGCATGGGCCCTACCGGGGCCTGCCCGAGGACGCGCATCGTCTTCTGCATGTTGACGGCCGCCAGCCCGCCAGCGCCCACCACCCCCAGCAGAGCCCCGAGGCCCCACCCTACAAACGGGCCAAGTGCCAGTCCTACGACCAAGCCGATGATGGGCAGGCCGCCTTTGAGTGCTCCAGCGGCTCCCGCCTTGGGGGTCGGCCCGCGGGTCACACGAGAGGTCGTCTCCTTGACACCCAGCGCGTCGCGCATGCTCTCGGCGGTAGCCTTGTCCAACCCTTCGACGATGCGCAGTCGTTCAGACTTCAGCGCGGCGTCAGCATCCACCGGGTCGACTCTCTCCAGGTGGTTGTCGAGCAACTCCACGGCGCGCTTTCGAAAGTTCATCGAGGCGACAGGTCCGGCCTCGACCGCGTAATCCTCGCCCTCGAGGTTGGCCCAGAGCACCGATCCACCGCAGCTCAGACACACGCCCAACGGCATCGGCACAGATTTGGCGCAGACCAGACAGGGTCGAGCGTTCTGTTCGGCCGAGGCGGCTATAGTGACTCTCCCTCTATCTGGCCGATGAGCTCCTTGTAGCCGCCGGTGATACCGAAGGCCTCGGCCATCCAGTCGATGGTCTCGACCTCGGCATCGCTGACCTCTCCGTCCTGTCGAATGACGAGCAACGCTGCTCGCAAAAACAGCGAACGAAGCCAGGTCGACTCCAGTGCTTGGTAGGCCTGCACGGGGTCGAAGGACAAGCCCTCGAGCTCATCGCCCAGGTCGGGTGCTCCCGCGTCGCTCAAGAACTCTCGGATGATCTGGAGCTCTCTGTCGTCTAGTCCGTCACAGGCGGCGATATGATAAAGGCCGGCCGCGAACACTCTAATCTGTTTCCGCGAGAGGCCGAGACCTCCGCCGTTGTCGCTCACGTGGTGTCTCCCGTCCGGTGGTTGCGGGGAGTGGGTCGCAGTGGACGTATACGATACGCCCTTCTTGCATCACGACAAGAGGGGTCGTCGCGATCGTGCGATTACTTGCACTTCGCCTTGGCGAGCGCCGCCTCGGTCTTCTTTAGTCGGTCCGCGATCGCCTCGTCGCGCGGATCGATAAGCTGAATGTCGCGATACATCGCCAGGGCAGCTTGAAGATCGGGGCAGGACTTGGACTGCGATTTGGGGTCTGCCTGCATCTGCAGCAGCCCCTTCATCTCCATCAGGGTCTTCATCTTGGTCTCTGCGTCGTCGTAGTAGACGCTGGATTTGTCGGCGAGGATCTCGCGGAGATTCTTCGCTGCGGGCCCGTATTGCTTTTTCTTCTCTTGCAGCCCCGCGTCGTCGAGCAGCTTCTTGTGGCCTATCCAGGTCTTGACCTGGTTGATCGCCTTCTGGGCCTTCAAGTTGAGCGGATCGAGCTCCTTGACCCGTTGCCACGACTTGAGCGCTCGAGTCCACTTCTTCTTCTTGACGAGCTTGAGCCCCTCCGCCGCGTGATACTTGATCTCGTCGGCCTCAGCCTCTCTCTCTTGGTCTTCCTTGCTCTTTGTCGGTTCACTCTGGGCATCCGCTTGGACGGCGTCAGCGGTGCCTTCCGAGGGAGCCGGCACCGGATCTGGAGAGCCGACGATCGCGAAAACGATGGCACCCAGCGCCAGCATGACGCCGACGATCCCCATCACGATCCACAGCCCGCTGCGCCCGCTACCGCCGTCGCCCCAGTCCTCGTAGTCAGCGACGACGGCGCTCGACGCACGCCCGCCCGTCTCGGGGATGTCGACGATGAACTCCGCGTTTCCGATGCGGATGACGTCGCGATGGCCAACGCTAGCGACCTCGATGCGCTCGTTGTTACTGAACGTGCCGTTGGAGCTCTTCAGGTCCTCGAGCACCATCGAGCGGTTTCGGTCGACGGTGAGTTTTGCGTGAATCCGACTGATCGATGGATCGATCAACGTCAACGAGCAGTCTTTCCCGCGCCCGATCAGCGTCACCGTGCGCTGAATCTTGAACACCTGATCGGAAAATCCCAGGTTCTGGCCGAGAAGTTGGCAGTAGACGCGCTCCTCGTCGTCCTCGTTAGCGCCTTCAATGTGCAGATAGTAGTCGCCGACCTTGATCTGCGCTGAGCGCTGTATCTGGAAGACCTCATGGATCCTGCGGCCATTGACGAAGACGCCGTTGGATGAACCCAGGTCTTCGATGTAGCACTTGCCGTCCACGGTATAGAGCCGTGAGTGTCGACGAGACACGTTATCGGACGGCAAGATGATGTCGGCGCTCTGGCTTCGCCCGATCAGAAACTCGCCGTCCTCGAACGTGTACTCGTCCGCGACGCTTCCGTGTTTGTCTTCGATGATGAGGGTGAACATCTAGAGCGCCTACGCCGGCTCGTCCTCACCCGCCAACTTGCCGGGTCGTGTAGCCCTCTGGAGACGACTCGACCTCGAGCAGCTCCGTCACTTTGCCAGTATGGGCGTCGCGCTCGACGATGACCACGACATCCACTGCCGAGGCGATCATCGCGCGCCCGTTCAACGATAGCTGACTGCCAGCGATGAGCTCCAGCTGCAACGCCATCCGAGCGAGCAGACTCTTGCCCGACGCACCCTGCATCACGGCGAGTATGCCCTCGGCGCCGCCGAGGGCCAGCGCGACGAATTCGTATATTTCGGCCCCAGACACCTCATCGATAATCGCGCGCTGGGCGAGGAGGCGTGGCAGCAGATCAGCGATGTCTGCTCCCGCTGCATCGATCCCGTCGCGGTCGAGACGGACGATGTCGTCGTGAGGCAGACGAATGGAGCGCACCTTTTCCACGAGAGCGATGCGCTCGTTGGACGGGATGAGGTGCCCCAAGGCGTTTGCCACCGTCGTGCGGCCCGAGCCCGGTCGACCAGCGATGATGATGTTTTTCCGATTGGCGATCGCGTCGCTGAGGTACATCAGCTGAGGGTCCGTAAGACCGCCGCTGTCCACCAGCGCTACCGGCGTGACGGTCTGAGCTCTCGCTTTTCGGGCGACGATGACCGGGCCGCCTGACACGAGTGGGCCGCCGACGACGCTAACGGACGCACCGCTGGGGAGGTTACCATCGAAGACCGGGCCGAGGATCTCGGCGTCGAGCCCCATTTGCGCGGCCAACGCGTCGACGCTGCGGGCCAGTAGCTCGGGGCTGGGATACGTCTTCTTACTGACCGAGACTCCGCTGCTCGTGCTCAACACGATGTGATCGAACGCGTTGACGTGGACGGCGTGGACGCCGTCGCCGTCCAGCAGGTGCTCGAGTGGGCCAACACCCATGAGGTCGGCCAGTACATCGGCGGCCAGGGATTCCTTGTCGACGTTGTCCTGCCCCGCAACAACATCTCGAAGCGACACGCTCGACTCGTAGACAAAGATGACAAGGTGGTCATCGTAGACCTCCGGTCCACCAACGGGACCTACGTCAACGGTCGGCGCATCACCGCTCCGGAGATCCTGACTCCCGACGACAAGGTCTATATCGGCGACTTCGTGATCCGTCTGCAGACGGGCGACGAAGCCGCGGCCGGCGCTGCAGAAGAGGGGCGACAACCGCTCATGACCAGGCCAGGGCCGCCGCCGGCGCCCTTCAATGAAGGGGGACCCACGGAGGGATCGACGGCTGCAGTCGAGGCGACCGTCGCGATCGCGCAGGTCCCGGACGACCCGCCGGCTCAAAAACCAGTGGCCAGGACTGTGGCGGCCATGCCGCCCGCCGTGGAGGCGGCACCGGAGCCCCCCAGCGCGCCCCCCCCCGAACCGGAGCCGGTGGCCGCGGAGCCGGTGGCCGCGGAGCCGGAGCCCGAGCCCGAGCCC
>JAAZYN010000399.1:0-219 GCA_014239625.1 Myxococcales bacterium
CCAGCCCGTTTCACCCCATCGTTGGGGTTGGTGAACGTCAGCTCCCTCATGACATACGGATATGGTGGTTTCGGGGTCTGCGGGCGCTTTATGAGGCGCTGCACCTTCGCCCCAGACTTCAACTTGTGAGCCGAAAATGGGAACGGTTGTCCGCTGATGGTGACCTTGCCCTGGGCGCCTCCCTTTCCGTCGGGGGCCAGTTCGTAGATCTCGCTCGCC
>JAAZYN010000399.1:229-4662 GCA_014239625.1 Myxococcales bacterium
GAGACCGAGGGTAGCCGTCCACGTGTTACCTTTGGACATCGCGAAGTCGACCAGGACCTCGATCTTGCGCATCCCCAGATCGATCACGCCTTGCCAGCGCTCGGCTCCGTCCGCCAACGGCGGTGGCGCGTCCAGCTTCACCGGCTTGGAGAGCTCCGCCGCCGTGGGCGATGGCTGTGAGTCGCCTTGTTTGGGCTGCTCGTCGTCTTTGCTTGCCTCGGCGCCCGCCCGCGGCTTCTTATCTGGGCTGGCGACCTTCGACGCTGACGAGGACTCGGACTTGTCGCAAGACGGGGTAGCGACGAGGACCCATGCAAGGCATAGGATCGAGTTAAGACGCGCACGGTTCATAGCAACAGCTCTCAGACCAACGCCGACCAAAGTTGTAAGTGATGGCCAAGATACCCGAAATCGGAGGACACGTCGCACCAGGGTACGAGCTCGTGCGGGCGGCGTTCGCCGAAAATTTCCGGAGGCGCGGCGAGGTAGGCGCCTCGCTGTGCGTTTGGCGGCGCGGCTCGTGCGTCGTCGACATCTGGGGCGGCGCCGCCGATCGATCCACCGGCGCGCAGTGGGAGCGCGACACCCTGGGGGTGATCTTCTCGTCCACCAAGGGGCTGACGGCGCTGGTCGCGCTGGCCCTGACCGATCAGGGAGCCCTCGAGCTGGATCGTAGAGTCGCCGACTATTGGCCGGAGTTCGCCACCCACGGAAAGCGTGACATCACGGTCCGAACGCTGCTCAATCACCGGTCCGGACTGGTCGCCATAGACGTGCCGCTGTCACTCGATGACCTGCGGGATCTCGACCGCGTCGCTCAAGCCCTCGCCGCCCAGGAGCCGCTGTGGGAGCCCGGCACCCGCCAAGGCTACCATGCGGTGAGCTTCGGACTGTACGCCCAGGAGCTCATTCGACGCGCCTCCGGCGGTCGCACCGTGGGCCAGCTCCTCGACGAGCTGGTCACTGCGCCCTTGGACGCCGACGCGTTCATCGGCCTGCCGGCGAGCCAGGAGCATCGCGTCGCGCGTCTATACCCCGCCAACACCAAGACCCGGCTGCTGCAGATCGTTCCCCGCGCCATCTCCGGTCTGACCCTCGAGGGCCGTCTATACCGGGCGATCCTGAAACGAGGCTCGCCGACCCAACGGGCCTTCAGCAACCCGAGCGCTCTGGGTATCAAAGGCATCGCGAACTTCGACACCCCCGGGGTTCGCCGGATGGAGCTCCCCTGGGCCAACGGGATGGCCAACGCCCGCGGACTGGCGCACATCTATGCCCGCTTGATTGGCGCCGATGGCACCGACGGCAATCAGCTGGTGCGACGCCAAACATGGGAACCCGTCACCCAGCGTCAGTCCTGGGAGCAGCACGACGCGGTCTTGCTCAAACCTCTCGGCTGGAGCCAGGGCTTCGTCAAAGACGAGCTTCATCTGTTCTCGCCCAACACCGAAGCGTTCGGGCACCCGGGAGCCGGAGGCTGCCTGGGCTGGGCCGACCCGGTCGAAGACCTGGCTATCGGGTACGTCATGAACAGCATGGACTTCCACCTCCGGTCGCCCCGCGCGCTCGCGATCTGCCATGCCCTCTACGGGTGCATCGGGGGCGGCTCAGGAGATGCACGGGCCGCGTGAGGGATGCTGTAGCGTCCCTCGAGCGGCCTCAGCCGTTGGCCTGCGTGAAGGGATCAGGAGGGTCGACCGCGCGACTCGCCCTGAGCGCCATCGCCGAGACGCACGACCCCGGACGTGCCAACCGACCGCACTGCGCTCAGGGTTCATTCATCATCAAGCGACTCGCGCACTGGAGCGAGGCCCCAGCGACAAGCCACCGATGGCGGTTAAACGGCTACTCGGGCGCGCCCGCGTCCACCCACGCCTGGACAGCGTCCTGCTGTTCTTGAGTCAAGCATGCCGCGTTTCCGCTGTCGACCGCCGGATCTCCGGTGCAAACGTTACCGATCGGCATCGAGCCGTTTTTGATACGCTGGATGGCGCAGGCCGCCACAGTGAGGTCGGAACACGTCGGGTTGGCGGCCGACTTGGCCGCGTCGGCAGCGACCGTCGCGATGTTGTGCGCACCAGAGCCTCCACCGGCATGGCAGGGCGCGCAGGTGCTCTCCAAGATGGCACCGATCGACGACCCGTGGGTAGGCGCGGTGGACGCCGCGTCGCTCCCGGCGTCGGAGGTGGTCGTGTCCTGAGCCACGGTGTCCGTGGTCGCGGGCGGATCGGCGTCCCCGTCGCAGGCGCCTGGTAGAGTCAGGATGACGCTCGACACACCGATGATCAACATTCGCCGCAGCATACTCTCTCCTCAAAAGTCACGTGAGCCCGCAAGCTAGCGGAACCGACGCGTCGCGGCAAAAAATTTGTCGGCGCCTCCACGGGCCCATGTGCGGCAACGCAGAGCGCGGCGCAGACGTCAACATCGTGGTCCCCTTGGGCCGGGGCGGAGAGGCGCCAGGGTCGGCGTGCACGCAGCTCGCCGTGGACAGGGACCATAGGAGACTCGAAGAGTCTTTCACGGGCTCCGCTGTGAAGCCGCCCGCCATGGCGAGGAGCATCGAAAGCGGATAGAACCACGGTCGGCTCATCACCGCTCATACGGAGGCTCGACATGACTCATGGCGCGGCCGGCGACAACAACGCACACGCAGCTGCCCGCGGAACCGGTGCCGCGCAATCACCAGCCCCCATGTCTCACCACAGTCCACCGCATCCGCGGGATCTTCGACGATTTGTTCACCCCCGGCGCGCTAACCCGCATTTCTCACCAGACTCTGAGCGACGCGCCGGGAGGCTCGAGTGATTTCGCGGTGGCGCGGACCGGAAGCCGCTGAAGGTGTATCGGGCATACTGCAAAGCGGCTGGAGGGAGCACGCCGCGAAAGCGCCGAGGATCCCAAGCATGAGCCAGAGGTTGGTGAGAAATGGGGGCTAACGCCGAGCAGCAACGCGTCGAGTCCAGCACGCTCGACGTGCTGTCCGCGCGACCGAGAGATCACTCGAACCTCCCAGCGCGACGCTGGAGATCTGGGGAGGCACACCGGCCAACATGCCATCGCGGCGCGGCGTGGTCCCCTCCCGCGCCCACCCGAGCTCAACGGAGGCTCACTGGTGCCCGGCGGCGGCTGCTGGCCCCTGTCTCCGGGTCGCTGTGATGCCGCCGCCGGAGCGCCAGAGACGCCGGCCGGTGCCGTTTGTCGATCGACTGCGCGAGCTCCGCGCAGCCACTGTCGACCGAAACGCCCCCATCGAAGCCTCGTCGTTCCTGGTCATCGGAGGGACTGGGTTTCTGGGCACGTACCTGGTCGAAGATCTGCTGGCACGAGGCGCCCGAGAGGTTCGAATCCTGTGCCGCACCCCGCCCAGCGACGATGACCGGCGCGACCAACGGGTGAGCTTTCGGACCGGCAGCGTCACCGACCGATCCGTGGTGGCGTCCGCATGCCACGGGGTCGACGCCGTGTTTCACACGGCGGCGGCATACGGCACTCCCAACTTCGGTCGCTTCGGCCAGGGCACCGCCGTCTACGACGTCAACGTCGGCGGCGTCGACAACGTCATCGCTGGGTGCAGAGTGCAGCGCGTCCCGATGCTGGTCTATACGAGCTCGTGCAACGTGATCTTCGACGGGCGCGACCGGGTCGACGCCACTGAGGACACGCCGTACGCGTCCGCCACAGCGGTCGATCACTATTCGCGTTCGAAGATCCTCGCCGAGGGGCTGGTGCTGAGGGCCAACGACGCGTCCCTTGCCACCTGCGTGCTGCGACCCAACGGGATCTACGGACCGCGCGAAGACTTCATCACCCAAAAGGCGCTGGGCATCGCCCGCCGGCTCCGCGGCCTGCCCTTTTCGCTGAACCCGAGACAGCGTACCGATTGGACCTTCGCGTATAACCTCGTCTGGGCGCACGTGCTCGCCCTCAACGCCCTGCGACAGCGGCCGGAGCTAGCCGCCGGAAAGGCTTACTTCGTCACCGACGGCCAAGCGCTTCACACCATGTCCGACGTGCTGGGGACCTGCCTGGAGCGGGTTGGCGTGCCGTACCGGCCCTGGATCCGAGTGCCGACGCCGATGATGGTCTATGGCTGCCTGATCAGCGAGTGGCTGTGCCACGCCGCAGGCCGACTCGGCGTCCGCGTATCGCCCCCGTTCACCAAGGCGGAGGCGCTCAAGGCTGTGGTCACCCACACCCACTGCATCGAGCGGGCGAACCGGCTCTTGGGCTATGAGCCGTTGTTCACGACCACGGAGGGGCTGCACTACATGCTGGAGGAGCTGAGCTCCAGGGGTGTCACCGACGGCTGACCGCAGCCGCCCCGGCACGGCGGGCGATGGGGCCGTGGCCGCGACCCGCCTTGAGCCGTGCCGGATAGCCCGCATTTCTCACCAGAGTTCGAGCGAAACCGAGGAGGGGTAGGTGATACG
>JAAZYN010000039.1 GCA_014239625.1 Myxococcales bacterium
CCGGCCAGGACGGGATCAACATGCTCTACCACGACGAGGAGACGCTGGAGCAAATGCGCATGGGCCAGACACCCGATGCCGTCGCTCAGGCCACGTTTGGCCACACCCGCCTAAAACGAGGCCAAGCCGCGTTCCGGATGACCCAGCTGTCCGGACACACGGTGGAGCAGCCGCTGATCCCGCATCTCATTCGAATCCACTACCAGACCACCGACGGCGTCTGGTCTCGCTGAACCGCAACCCGAAAGGGATTCCCCCGTGAAGGAACCGCTCAAGCCTGGAGATCGTGTAGGGGATGCCTACGTTATCGACGCGTTCATCGGGCAGGGACGCACGGGATCGGTCTATCGCTGTCGCAATCTTAACCTTGGCCACGCCGTCGCGCTGAAGGTCTACAGGCTCCGCGACCAGGCCTCCATCCAGCGATTCGAACGCTCGGCGCGCCTGATGGCGCAGATCCGCAGCCCGAACGTGGTCTCCTTGCTGGACTATTGGCTGGAGGGCGGTGCGCCGGTGATGGTCACCGAGTTCACACCGGGCCACAGCCTGTACACCCTGCTCCAACAACAACGGGCGTTGGCCTGGCCCACGGCGTTGGCCATCATGCGTGAGGCCCTGCGGGGACTGGACGCCATCCACGACGCCGCGGTGCTGCATCGAAACCTGACGCCCAACAACGTCATCGTCACCCCCGGTGACCCTCCGGGCGTGAAGTTGACAGATCTCAGCCTGGCCAAGTCGATGATGGGGGGCAGTCGGCGGATCACCGCAGCGGGGATGGTGGTCGGCAACCCGGCGTACATGTCACCGGAGCAGATACTTCAGGAGCCTGTGGACGCGCGGAGCGATCTGTACGCCGCGGGGCTGCTGCTCTACGAGCTGGTCACGGGGACCCTACCCAGGCCAGGAGACAACCTGATGGCGCTGGTGCGTACCATCGACCAACCGTTGAAGCCGCCGGTCGCGCCGCAGGGCATGCCGCCGCTTCCTCCCGCCTTGGTCAAGGTGCTGGGCGCGGTCCTACAACCCAAGCCGGGCAGGCGCCCGATGACGGCGGAGAGCATCGCCAAGATGTTCAATCAGGTGACTCAGGACCAACCACCTCCGGCCATCCCCGAGCCGCCGGCGTCGCCACTTGACGCTCCGCAACTTCGCCTGGCAGCGGAGAGTCGCGCCTGGCAAAAGCTCGCAGAGCGAGCCGACTTGAGCGCTGACAACCGCTCGTCGATGCCCCTGACGGCTGACGCGCGCACGAGCGCGCCGCGCATTCGCGCTATCCTCGCAGGTCACCTGCCCGAGCGCGGCCGAAAGCGCCTGGAGGCCAAGAGCTGGCTCAAGACGCTGGTGCCGTCGGGGCAGAATTTTTTCGTCGGCGGCGGCTTCTGGGTGGCCGTCGTCATCGCCAGAGACGACGACTCAGCGAAGGCGCAGGGACGCAAGATCACTCAGGACATCTTCGAGCGCTTCGGCGAAGCGGTGCCGGTCCGCGCCAAGATCGTCGACGCAAAATTCGTCCTCCCGCGCAGCTGCGTGGAAGGCACCAGCCCGCCGCCGTTCGAGGTGTTGTCGCTGCTGGAGCAGGTGGCTCGGGCGCGCCAGCACTGAACGGGATTGAGCGAGCCTCGCCTGGATGATTCATGTCCCTCCGGCTGCAACCGTTGGCTCCGCAGCGCGGACGGGCGCGACCTCTCTTCGGCTGGCTTGATGGTTGTCGAAACCGACGTCACCCGCCGCCTGGCGGTCTGCGCCATGCTCGGCGGCACCACGCCTCCTTATTCTCGCTCGGAGTGCCATCAATGGTCCGGGCTGGGCCTCGATTGGCAGCGCCCAAGGGGCCGCCCCACCGGAGACACGACCCGTTGGGCGCGGTGAGCCGATGAGCTGTCCTGTCGGCGCGGGCGCGGGCCGAAGAGCCGATGACGCAGGACGGCTGGAGGTCCCGCCCTCGGCGGCGGTCAAAGTTGGTGGAGCTTGAGAGTGTTGGTAGCCGCCGAGGGCGGCCATCCCATAACGATCAAGACCTCCTCGCCAACCTTCCCGAAGCCCTCGCGGATGAGCAGGCCGGTAGCGATCCGCAAGGTCTCGCTCAGATTGTCCGGGGGCAGATCGACCCGTGGGTAGATGCCCCAGTCCAGAGCCAGGCGCCGCGCCACCCGTCGGTCCGGTGTGACGGCGACGATCGGGGCCCGCGGGCGATACTCCGCGAGTAGATTGGCCGTTCGACCGTCACGCGTGAAGACCACCAGCGACGCCAGCGGCAGGGCAAACGACATGAGCGCCGCGCCGCGGGCGGTGGCGTTGGGGAACCCCCAGCCTTCCGTGAGCTTGAGCGTCACCAGCTCGCCGGTCTCTGGTTCCTGGAGCCACGCCTTCTCGACCTCGCGCGCGATCTTGTCCATCATTTGAACGGCCAGAACGGGATACTTCCCCGACGCCGTCTCGCCGCTGAGCATCAGCGCGTCCGTCCCATCGAGCACCGCGTTGGCGACGTCGGCGGCCTCGGCCCGGGTAGGCTGGGGGTTCCGGATCATCGAGTCCAGCATCTGGGTCGCCGTGATGACGAGCTTCCCCCTTCTGTTGATGCTCCGGATGATCTGTTTTTGGATGAGCGGGACCTTCTCTGGGCCCAACTCGACTCCCAGGTCTCCGCGGGCGACCATCGCCCCATCCGCCGTGTCGGCGATCTCCTCCAGGTTGTCGATAGCCTGCGGCTTCTCCAGCTTGGCGATCACCGGGGTGCCGTCAGCCAAGCGCTGGGCGGCCCGAACGTCATCAGCGGTCTGCACGAACGACAGCGCGATAAAATCGACGCCGATCTCGTCAACGGCGAACCGCAAGTCCAGCTTGTCCTTGTCGGTCAAGGCCGGGATCGAGAGCGCGCGATGGGGGATGTTCAGCCCTTTCCGATCGCTCAGGCTCCCCCCGACCTCGACGATGCAATGCACATCCTCGCCTTCGACGCGCTCCACGCGAAGGCGGCGCAACCCGTCGTCCAACAGGATATGGTCGCCCGCATCGACGTCGCCAGGCAGACCCGAGTACGACACAGACACCCGGGTCGCGTCGCCGGGCACGTCGCGGGTGGTCAGCACAAAGGGCTGCCCTTCGAGCAGCTCGATGGGCCCGCCGGGAAACGCGCCGACGCGAATCTTGGGACCGCAAAGGTCAGCCAGCAAGGCCAATGGGCGGCCCGCCTTCTGAGCTCCGAGGCGAACCTTTTGCGCCAGCGCGGCGTGCGTCTCATGGGTCCCGTGAGAGAAGTTGAGGCGAGCGCAGTCCATCCCGGCTTCGATGAGCGCATCGATAGCCTCCTGAGACGAAGATGACGGACCGAGGGTGCAGACGATTTTGACTCTTCGCATGATGCAGAGAGTTGTACCATCGCCCACCATGGAGTCGATAGCGCCGCTCGAATCACTGGCCTCCCTGCTCCAAGCCGGCGGCAAGGCCGCTGCGCTGACAGGGGCGGGGATGTCCACCGAGTCCGGTATCCCGGACTTTCGCAGCGCCGGGGGCATCTGGGATCAATTCGACCCGATGGAGTACGCCCACATCGCGGCCTTTCGCTCCGACCCGGAGAAGGTCTGGCAGATGTTGACCGAGCTGGAGTCCATCGTGCTCCAAGCTCGCCCGAACGACGGCCATCGCGCCCTGGCGGCGTTGGAGCGGGCGGGCATGCTGCTGGGGGTGATCACCCAGAACATCGACGGCCTCCATCAGGCCGGAGGCAGCACCACGGTCGTCGAGTTCCACGGCTCCGGGCGAACGCTGGTGTGCCTGCGATGTGGCGCGCGCGCCGACGCTGTGTCCATGCGACAGCAGCCAAGGCCGCCGCGCTGTCCGAGCTGCCAGTCGATCATGAAACCGGACGCGGTGCTCTTCGGTGAAGACATCGGCGCGGACGCGCTACGACGGGCCAACGCCCTGGTCGAGGCCTGCGACGTCATGTTGGTGTGCGGCACCTCGACAGAGGTCTGGCCGGCCGCTCAATTACCCCAGCGGGCGCGGCAGCGCGGCGCGCTGGTGTATGAGTTCAACCTCGAGGCGTGCCTCCCCGCCCCCTGCGTCTCCGAGCGCGTGCTGGGCCCCTTGGGGGTCACCTTGCCGGCGCTGGTCGCTGAAGCCGGCGCTACCTGACCCAGGCGGAACGCGCCGCCCGCCGTCCTCGGGCCGCGCTGGCTCCGCGCCGAGCTCTCGGCCCAGGGGGCGCCGCCGCGCTCAGGTGGCGTGCGCGATGCTCCATTGCGTCCGCGGCTGAAGCGGTGACCGGCGCAGCCGCGTGAGCTCGGCGATCCGGCCGGCCAGAGCGCTCGCGTCGACGGGGCCGCCGGCAGGCCAGATCATGCGCTCGAGCTCCTCGCAGGTCTCCTCGAGACCCAGCGCCACAAGCTCCTGCGCCGTGTAGGGAGCGTCCTTTCCGGGGATCTCGCGGGCGCGTACGGCCCCTCTGATGCGCTCGGTGAGGGTCGCCAGCGCGTCTTTGACCTGGGGGCGCGAGCCCCGACCGCAGGGGGTCAGTGACCAGACCGCAGCGACCATGAGGTCCGGCGCCTGCAGAGCGGCCCGTGCGCCGATGGCGAGGGCCTCGGGTGAGTCCAACAGGTCGCCGACCGTGGTCATGCGGCCGGAAGGCTCCAAGACGACCCGGACGCGGCCGTAGCGGAGCTCGGTGCCAGCACATCCACACCCGACCAGTTGGCGCCCCCAGCGCCCCGGGGTCACCACCAGGTCCTCCATACGCTGCAGCGCGCGCGCCGCCTCGTGCGCCTCGAAGCGAGCCACAGCGGGCCTCAGCAGCGCATTCGAGAGCACCTTGTGCAGCCTCGCGCCGGTGGCGGGCCGGCCGCCCAAGCGGACTGAGCGACCATCCACGCGAACCCCTCCGGCGCGGACCTGGGCCCACGCCTCGGGGTCGGCCTCCTTCATTTGCGCCAGGAACCGGTAGAGGGTCGTATACCGGTCTACGGCTCGGCGCTTGCGACCACTCCACTGGCACCGGGTCAGGCGCACGAAACGATCATCGGCGGGGCGCGCGAGGCGGGTGTGCGCTCGGTGCAACGCCTCCAAGGCTAGCGCGTGACGATGAACGCCGCTCACGCGGGTCTCCACGCCAGGGCAAGGGCCAGCCAACCGACGATGAACGCGGTGCCACCGAGAGGCGTGATGGGCCCCATCCAGCGAGGGCCTCCGACCGCCAGCACGTAAAGGCTCCCGGAGAACAGCACGATCCCGGCAGTAAACGCCGCCGTGGCCGTCGTCAAAGATGTCGAAGAGCCCCGAGCCTCCAACGTCAGCACGACCAAGAGGAGCGCCATGGCGTGAACCAGCTGATAGGTCGCCGCCAGGTCCCAGATGTGCTTGCTGCCGCGTTGGTCGAGCAGGGTCTTTAGGCCGTGCGCTCCAAACGCCCCAGCCGCAACACCGAGGGCTCCAAGACAGGCGCCTATGAGGCCTGCCCAGGAGCTCAACGGGCCCCCTTCTTTTCAGCCGGCCGGTCAATCGCGGTCTGATAGAGGACGCGGCCATCGGTGTCTTTGAACGTAATCCCCATCCGAGCGGCGGTGATGTCGAGCACGGCGTAGCCCACATCGCTGGTACCCCAGCGCTCTCCTTCACCGCACTTGGGAGGGCAGCTCTTGCGCTTGCGGGGGTGGGCGCCGGCGCCGCTGGTGAGCGCCGGGATACCGTAATAGACGCCATATTGAAGCACGTGAGCGTGGCCATTGGCCCAAAGGTCGGGCGTGATCCTCTCGCGCTTGAGCCACCGAGCGACCAGCCTCTCACCCTCCTTGTCGCGGTACGTCTTGAGGACATGGTGCCCCATCCCAATCTTCCAGCCTTTACGAGCGGAGAACGCCTCACGGACCATGCGACCGTTACCCGCGCTGAGTCGGTTCGTGTTGACCAGGGCGAGCAACGCGACGCCCCAGTCGACGAGATAGTTCTCCCCCGGAAAGACCAGGTCCTGGTACCGCGCAGCGTAGGTCTGCAAGCACACCTGCCGAGGGGAGTTGGCGCGGCCCCAGTCGGTGTCGTGATTACCCAGGGTGATCAGCACCGGGGCGCCCAGCCCGCGTAGCTGGGCGCCCACCTTCGCCTCCAGCTCGACCAGGGCGTCGGGGGTGAGGAAGCCTCCCCGGCACTCCGGCATGTAGGGATAGACGACATCGCCCAAGACCACCACCGCGTCCTTGCGTTCCCGCATCACAGCCGCTCGCAGCGACCGCATGTGGTCATTGACGCTGCCCGTGTCGCCGATCAGCACCAACCGCAGCTGGTCGGTGGGCGGTGGTTTGAAAGGGGGGTCGCTCTGCTGCGCCCGAACCGGCGCGCTTGGGCATCCGCTCAACGTCAGGGGGGCCAGACACGACACCAACAACGAAACAATGAGGTGTGACTTCACAGCGCACCTTTAGCCGATCAGAGCCACTGCGTACACATCCGAGAGGTTAGTGGTCGGGTGGCGCTCCGGCAACCCGAGGCCATGACGGTCGCAAAACGAGCCAGAGTCATAGCTCGCCAGCGCTCGCCGAGCTTCGTCACCCAAGGGGTCGTCGCTGGTGACCACCGCGCCGGCACCGCCGGAGCCGTCTCGACCGTCGCTCGCCCCCGCGAACACCAGCCAACCCACCCCAGGCAGGGCGTCCGAGAGGGCGAGCGCGCATGCCAACGCGAAGTGGCGAGCGCGCCCACCGGCGCGCCTCAGCGCCGCGGGAGGTATCCGCAGGGCGACCTCACCGCCTCCCAACCACGCATCGCCAGGCGACGCTCGGCCGATCCACCGGACCAACAGCGCCAGCAAGTCCTTCAGTGGCATGTCGACCCCGAGCTCGCGGGGCGCTGGCGCCCAGCGTTGGGAGTCGAGCTCGCGGGCCATGGCGCGGGCGAGGTCGACCGGGCGCGCTAGAACCTGGAGCGGCACGCGCGGGCCAGCGAGGGGGCCCGAGCCGACGACCTCAGCCCGACCCGATGGGACGTCGACCAGCACGCTCGCTCCGGTGAGACTGTGACCAAAGCGTCGCGCCAGTTTGCCGCCCTTGATCGCCGACAGCCGGCTCCTGGCAGCGTTGAGCTCCTCGATACCGAGGCCTTCCGCCAACCAACGACGCGAACATTCCCGAAGATGGGCGCTCGTGACTCCCTCCGTTGGCGCCTCGCAGAGCGCCGAGGCGCCCCCGGAGATGAGCCCATAGACCGCCGCATCCTCTTTCACCGCGTCGTCGGCGAAGGTGAGGACGGCTCGACCGGCGCGCAGAGAGGCCGGCCCAACGACGGGATGATCACCTCGGTGGACGAAGTCCCAACCCCTCGGAACATCGACGCCGGCGGGAGCGATCACGAGCTCGCGCTGCACGCCCGGGACGAGCTGACGCGCCGCGGCGTGCATGGAGACCGCGGCCTTCCCGATGGAGAGTAACCAGGGGCGTGGAGCATGGACAAAGGCGGCCGGCATGGCGTCGCGCCCCTGCGCGCGGAGGAGCTCACCCGCGTCGCAACGAGCGATCGCCCGCGACCACGCCCGCCGCCACTGTGCGCGCGCGGCGTTCAGCTCGGCTGACACGACGGGCACCAGACGCTTGGCCGACCGCTCAGAGACTCCCCCACCAGCGCCTCCGCGCAGCGTGGGCACGGTTGGCGCGCCCGACCGTATACGACAAAGGGGTTGGATGCGGCGCGCTCGCCCAGGTAGGTGATCTCGTCGCCATCTTCGACCTCCAGGACGAAATCGAGGTGCGCCCGGATGGCGGCGGCCAGGCGGACCCAGGCCGCCGGCGCGATGTCCGTGCAGGGCGCGTGGGGATGAACCGACGCGCGCCAGCACACCTCCACCACCGCGATGTTGCCCAACCCGGCGACCACGGACTGGTCCAACAGGCGGCGCTTCAGCGGGGTCTTTCGCGGGCCGACGCGAGACGCCAGGAGCGGCCCATCCAACGCCCCCATGAGGGCGTCGGGACCCAGGCGGGTCCACTGAGCGAGTCGCTGCAACGCGTCGACGTTGCCGACCCAGGTGCGACCGAATCGACGCACATCCACCAAGGCGACCCGGGGCCCACCGTCGGTCGTCAGCCTCACCCTCACGTGAGCCCGTCGCCCGCCGTCGTCGCGAACCCATTTGCCGGTCATCCCGAGGTGGCTCAACACCCCAACGCCTCCCGAAAACCGTCCCAGGAGAACCTTCCCTCGGCGCTCCCAGCCGAAACAGACGTGACCCAGCAGGCTCTGCGGGTCCCCCTCGAAGCGCGCTTGATCGACGCGCTCGACGGCGGCGATCCGGGCGCCGGCGAGCCAGCGTTGCAGGTTGCGGCGGGCGATCTCGACCTCGGGAAGCTCGGGCACGGGAGCGGTCTCAGAGCCGCGTGAGGACAATGTCCAGAGTGCTGAAGGACGCACCGAGCTCGCCCACCAGCTGGCCCCACAGGCTGTTGCCCGCGCCTACGAGGACAGCTTGCCCATCACCGGACCACGGCCCGCCCGTCAGCTTGACGTTGAAGCTCATCTCGCCCGCGATGGCGTTGACGTTCAGCCCATCGATCTTCAACCAGGAGATGTTCGGGATCATCGCCAAGAGCCCAGCTGACTCTTGGATGGACGCTTCGCTAGAGAGCGCCGAACCAGTCCCTTGCTCAGAGAGCTCGATGGAGTATGAGCCGAGGATGTTCGGTGTGTCGATCTCGAGGCACCAGCCGGCCACGTCGACCACCGGCTCGACGTTGGCTCCGAGAACGCCCCACACCCAATAGCGCACTCCGACGATGGGCTCGGCGCAGTCCAATGTTCCGCAGGTGTCCGTGCACTGCCAGGGTGTACCGTCCTGTAGCGAGGTGTTGATGACCTCGACGCCGCTGGCGATGGCCACCGGCCCGGTCTGGATCGTCCCGGCGTTGTCGCCGCACGTGGCTACCTGCTGCTCGGTCACCATGCCCAGCGCGGGATGGCCCGCGACCTTGACCAACGCGCCCTCCCCTGCGCCAGCCGCGCTGTTTTGGGACACAACGCCCTGGTTGCTGCAGTTCTGCTGGGAACAGATCGGGAGTTCGGTGGTCGTGCAGGTCTGAGTGACGTCGCAGGTGTTTTGGGTGCACGGGTCGCCATCGTCGCAGTCGACGTCGGCCGAGCAGCTGTCTGGGCAGGTCGTCTGTTCCACCAGCTGGCAGACCCCGCCCCCCAATGGGCACCAGGATAGATAGCACGGCGGGGGCTCGGGACACTCATCGGCGGTGTCGCACAGAGCGCACCCCTGGACAGCTTCGTACGCGCACGCGCCGACGTCACAGGTGGCGGTCTCGCAGGCGGTCCCGGTGACGCAGTCGGCGGGGCTGGTGCAGACCTCACAGGTCGGGTCCTCGGACACCTCACAGACACCGTCATCGCCGCAGGTGCCCTCGAAACACGCTCCAAGTTGGGATGCAGCGTCGACGCAGTCGGCGTCGTCGACGCACGCGACGCAGTCGCCGAGCACCTCTTCGAGGCAGCCGTCGATCGGGTCGCAGACCCAGGGACGGCAAGGATCTACGGGCGCTCCGCAGTGGTCGTTGGTCTCGCACAGGCACTGTTGAGGGTCCCACTCCTGGGGGACGCATGCGTTGGTCGTCGGATCGCAAGAATAGCTCTCACACCCCGGCGGTCCGCTCAGGTGACCGCAGCCCCCGCCGAGACAGCACAGCGGGCCGTCGCCTTGCTCGACCAGCTGGCAGCTGCAGCTGTCGAGGTCACAGGTGAAGGTTCCGCATGGCGACGACGCGCATGGCGACGACGCGCTGCAATGACCCGGCGCGGTCACCCCGGTGCCTGGCTGGCATTCACCGGCTTGACAGGCCGCCGCACATGGCGCGCCGCAGCTCGTCCCGTCCGGCTTGGGGACCTCCTCGCACTGGCCGTCACCTGGATTGCAGGCCCAGAAGCGACACGGAGTGTCCTGCTGAGGGCAGCCCGCATCGCACCCCGCGTGGCCGTCAGAGGGGCCGTCGGAGGCCGCATCGGCGGGGGCGTCGGAGGCCCCGTCGTCTATGCTCTCGTCAGTGGTCGCGTCGCCCGCCACGACGTCGCCGGGCGACGCGTCGCTTCGCTCCAAAGCGATACAGCTGCTACCGGCGGCGAATGATAAGGCGGCTGCGAGCAGGGCGACCATGATGGAGGGGCTGAAGTGTTTCACCCTCCGATTCTAGCGTGCCGCGCCCGCCCCGATCCATTTCTCTACCGCACATCGCTCCGGCTCGCTGAGCGCGTCACCAGGAGGCATGACGACCGACGCCTCCTCGGAGGCGAGCCGGATCACCAGCAGCGAGCACCCCGGGTCTCCAGCGATGACCCGCGCCCCGTCCAACAGCGCGCCGTGGGCCGTGTCCCTGTCGGACAGATCGAGGCCGCCTTGTCCGGGCGCTGCGCCATGACAAGCGCTGCCGCCCTGGGCGCACTTGCTGGCGATGGTCCGAGTGTAGACCTCTTCCCAGGTCGGCGTGTAAAGGGGCGCGCACACATCCGCGATGCTGGAGACGCAGGTGGACGTCGGGTCGTCTTCGGGGCACCCAGTCAGCGCGGCGACCAGGCATCCCGCGCGCGCCCAAGCGGCCCAGCTCAACCCTCGGCGCAAAATGTGAAGACCGCGCTGTCTTCTTTCGCGTCCACCATGTCGGGAGTGATGAGCATTCGAAACTCCCAGGCGCCGGGCATGATCAGGTTCACCTGGTTGGCGTCGTACACGCCGTCGGCACCGCGCGGGACCGCGGTGACATTGGTGGAGCCGTGTCCATGAGCGGGCATCCACGGTTCCACGACGAGCACGACGCCGCTGTCGACCGGCGCGCCGTCCACGTCGACGACCCTCAGCACCAGGTCGTTCATCCCTCGGTCCGGAGGCGCGGGGTTCGCGTCCAGGATGCTGACGGTGTAGCTGCCGCTGTCGGTGGCCTGCTCGATCCCCTGCACATAGTCCTGGCAGGACTCGGACTCGGTGGAGCCGTCGTTGTCCACGGGCGCGGCGGCATCGTCGCAGCCGCTCGTCGCCACCAATAGCAGAGCGGCCACAAGGGCCCACAACCAGCGCATACAGGGCCTCCAACGAAAGGGTGTTCGGGGTCGGGTGCCGTGTTGTATGTATCCAAGTGACCAGATGGTTACAAGGAAACACAATGACGCCACCGAGAGCCCGAGTCGCCGTCATCTCGACGGGAGGAACGATCGAGAAGACCTACGACGAGATGGGTGGCGTGTTGCAAAACCGAGTCACCGTCCTCGACATCATGCTCCAAGGACTATCGCTCAACGGGCTGGAGCTGGTCCGAGTCCCGCTGATGAACAAGGACAGCACCGAGATGAGCACGGAGGACCACTCGCTCATCGCCGAAACAGCGCGGGCGATGTCCAAGCAGTGCGATGGCGTCGTCGTCGTTCATGGGACCGACCGTCTGGCCCTCAGCGGCGAACGAACCTACCAGCTGACGGCCCCCGCTCCGCGAGTCCCCATCATTTTCACCGGGGCCATGCGCCCCTATCTGCTCCGAACCACCGACGCGATCCAGAACATGACGGAAGCGCTGCTGGGAACGCAGGTCCTGTCGCCTGGAGTCTACGTCGTCATCCATTCGACCGTCCTGGCCTTCCCGGGCGTGGTCAAGGATGTCCAGAACGGACAGTTCATCCGACATGAATGAAACCGAACCGCCCACGGGTTCCTTGCGGTCACGCGAAGATTCGGGCAACCCGTTCGGTGCGCTGACACAGCAATGACCAAACCGTTGCAATCGCGACGGCGTGATGGGCTAAGCTGCCGCCCCGATGATCGAAAGACAGGTGTCCATGAACAACTCAATCGAAGGCCTGCGCGACGACGCCACGACGTGGCAAGAGCAGGTGAAACCATTCAAGACGAGCGACGTGAGGCGAAGCGTCTGGCAGCTCGTCAACACCCTGGTGCCGTACTTTGCGACCTGGGCGCTGATGATCTGGAGCCTCGACCACTCCATCTGGATCACCATCGGAGCTACGTTTCTGGCCGGTCTGCTGACCGTCAGGCTCTTCATCATCAACCACGACTGCGGCCACGGCTCCTTCTTCAAGTCCCGCAAGGCCAACGACATCGTGGGGTTCTGGACGGCCCTGTTGGTGGTCACCCCCTACCTCCAGTGGCGTCATGGGCACGCCCTGCATCACGCGAAGTCGGGCAAGATCGAAGACCGCGGCGTAGGCTACTTCTGGATCATGACCCTCCAGGAGTATCAGGACGCCACACCGGCCCGACGGGCGTGGTGTCGATTCTACCGAAACCCCTTTATCCTGTTAATCTTCGGTGGGTTCTATCTGTTCGTGCTGGAGTTCCGGTTCACCATGCGCAGCGACTCGGCGACGACCCGGCGCCAGGTGTATCTGACGAACCTGTGCCTCGCCGGCATATTGGCCGGTGGCGGAGCGCTCTTTGGCTACACGGCGTTCATCACGCTGTTCCTGTCGGTCATCAGCGTGGCCACCACCATCGGCTTGTGGCTGTTTTACCTTCAGCATCACTACGAAGGGGCCTACTGGGGCGCCGGCGACGACTGGGACTACGAGAAGGCCGCCCTGCAGGGCAGCTCGTATCTGAAAATGAACCCACTGTTCGAGTGGTTTGCCGGATACATCAACTACCATCATATCCACCACCTGGTGCCCAAGGTGCCCAACTACAAGCTGCGCGAAGCCCACTGCGCGGTGGACACCTTTCGTGCTGTGCAACCGCTGACCACCTCGCAAATCCTGAACAGTTGGCGCTTTCGTCTGGTCGACGAGGACAGCCTGCAGTGGGTGGACTTCACCCGGGGCGAGCGGCGGCGGGCCGAGGCGAGCGTGTCCGAGCTGCCGACGCCGTCCAATGACGCCGACAACGTCGCGCTCCATCCACCGGCGGCGTAGTCCGCGGCCCATAGGCTCTTCGTCCGGAAGGCCTCGAACAGAGCGTCGACAAACTCCCCG
>JAAZYN010000003.1 GCA_014239625.1 Myxococcales bacterium
GCTGAAGTCGATGTCCTCCAGAGCATCACGGCCGCCGTCGGATCCAGACGGCGGTGCGTCGTGATCGACCAACGCCCCATCGGCCGATGGCCCCTCATCGATGACCGGTCCGCCCGAGCCCGATGAGAAGAAGGAGTCGAAGTCGCTCGCGCCGCCAGCCGACTTGTCGGCCCGACCCGATCGCCGACTGACCGGGGCATCATCGCCGCCCTCGATGCGCACCGGCTGGTTGCCAAGCCTGATCTCATCGCCCGAATCGACGACAGCGGAGGTGACACGTTCACCGTTCACCCAACAGCCGCCGCTCGAGCCCATGTCTTCGAGCTCGACCATGCCGTTTTTGTAGACGAATTTGCAGTGCCGCCGGCTGACCGAAGGGTTCTTCACCACGAGGTCGCACTCGCGCAACCTGCCGACCATCACGATTGGCTTATTCGTTCCGATGTCCACGCCTACGGTCTGGCCGTCGGCTTCCAACACGATCCGCATCGGTCTCCGGGTCCCATGTTCATCGGTCAGGCAAGCGCGCGCACCCGAACCGCCGCAAAGCATGTCAGCGCCGCCGACCGGTCGTCAAGCCAATGACGAACACCGAGCCACCATGAGGCTGGCTTCGTCCCCCGGAATGTGGGAGCGTCTTCGGGGGTTCCACCCTGTTGCGGCGCCGATGTCGCGCCGTCAGCACACCCACATCCGAGGAACACGACGGCTGTTGCGCAGGCTGGCCATAGCTCTTCAGACCACCAAGGATCTGGTACCGCTCACTCCAGGCGGGGCATTGCTCGTCGCGGCAGGGTGGGCGCTGCACGTCCTCGTAGGGCAAGATCAGGCGGACTATGTCGCCAACGCCGGAGGTTTGTTGGTCGCCGCCGTGGTCGCCTTGTGTGCGGCCGTCTCCGCCATGGCCGCGACGGTCGTGTTCTTCGACGTGGCCGATCGGACATGCGACGACATGCTCGATCTCGAGACCGGCGCCACCCGACGCACTCGGTTCTCCCTCCCCACCCTGCGCTGGTGGCCCTTCGTCCAAGCGGAGATGGAGTGGGTCTCGCCGGACGTAGTCCTCGAGATGGACGCCGACGGCGCTCGCTTCATCGAGCGCATCACGCCCCGACAACGAGGTCGCTACAGGGAAATACGTCGCCGTTTTACCATCCGAGACATGTTCGGGCTCACCGCCATCCGCTTCACCCGCCGCTTCCCTGCGGCCCTGGTGATCTCCCCCGCCAAGGGGCGCTACAGCATGTCGATGACCCTGCGCCAGACCGGCGGGGATGGTTACTCTCACCCCGACGGCACGAGCGATGGTGAGCGGATCGAGATGCGGCGGTATGCGGCCGGCGATCCGAGCCGCTTCATCCTGTGGAAGGCCTACGCCCGAACACGCAAGGTCTTGGTCCGAACCCCCGAACGCGCGGTGTCTCCTCAGCCGAGCAGCGTCGCGTTCCTCATCGCCGGTCCCGAGGACGAGGCCGCCGCGGCCACCGCCCGCAAGTTCATCGATGAGGGCCTGCTGGGCGATGACGTCATCTTTACCGCTGACGGCTCGCAGAACGTAGCCGAGTCCGTGGCTGAAGCCCTCGATCAGATCGTCGACTCCGCCGAGCATCGCGACGATGGGGGTATGGGCCTCACCGGGCTCGTGCGGCAGGTCGGGCGCGGGCGGCTGAACAACTGCATCGTCTTCGCGCCCGCCCAGGAGGGCCCCTGGGTCGCTCTGTTGGCCAGCTTCAGCCGGCAGCTCCCAGCCCCGGCGACGGTCATCATTGGCGTGGACGCCAGCCTCGATGACGCCGCCCCCAGGGGCCGACTCGCTAGGCTGATGTGGCGGCCCAAGCGGCGCATCGACCCGACCCTGCTCGGGCTCCCTGACCTGGTGAGCCGTCTGAACCGCGAGGGCATGCAGGTGCGGGTGGTGCACAGGGTCACGGGGCAGCTTATCGCCTTGCCCCACCTCCAGGCGCTGGCCGCGCTCGAGGGAGGGAGGGTCGCCGCGTGAACGTCGCTCTACAGCCGGCAAAGCGGTCGCAGCCGCGAGCCCCCGGGGCTTGGATGGAGTCGCCCGGGATCGTGGCGTTCAAGACGCTGGTGATGGCCGGGGCGACCTTTTTGTACCTGTTGCCCATCGCGACCCCGAGCGGACTCGTGGCCGGACTGTTAGGCGCCGGCCTCGCCTACCCGGTGGCCAGCGCCCTGGATGCCGGGCGGCTGCGCCTCACGGCGGGGCTGGTAGGGATGGGCACCCTCGGGGCCGCCTCCCTTTGGCTCAGTGGATGGGTCCTGGAGTCCACTGGAATCTGGAGTGGCGTGGGGATCGGCGCGACCATCGGCCTGTCCGACGCGCTCTTCTTCGGGCTGGCCGTCTTTGCGTTGATCGGGGCGGTCCGACTCCTCGTGCTGCGGGTTCGCACGTTCGCCTTTGTCGAGGCGATGTTGGTGATCGGATCGGTGGTGTGGGTCTTCGCGGGGCATCAAAACCGAACCATCAGCGAACCCCGCTGGTTCGCTGATTGGATCCTCGAGCGAGGCTGGGACCCCACCGAGATTTTGACCGGTGTAGGCGTGGTCGTGGCGGCCATGTCCCTGCTGATGCTGATCCGGCGCGCGCGACCACTCAAAGTGCTCCTCAGCTATGCGCTGATCGCGTTGCTCGGCGGCGTCCTCTTATCGCTGTATGACGACGTCGTCATCGAGCAAGACGTGTCCTCCAACGGGCTCGGGCTGACCAAGCAGGAGCAGGAGGAGAGCAAGGAGCAGGGGCAGGGACAGGGGCAGGGGCAGGGGCAGGGGCAGGGGCAGGCCGGCGGGGATGGCGAAGGGTCCCAAGGGCCCCCCGGCGACGACCCCTACAAAGACAGTTACGGCGGAGGTGAGCCTTCACCCGTCGCCCTGGTGGTCATGCGCGACGACTACGATGACAGCATCCAGGGCCCGGTCCTGTACTTTCGGCAGCAGGTCCTCTCGCGCTACGCCGAGGGGCGCCTCCAGCCAACGGTCGACACCAGCGATGGTGGTCTCGACGGCGACGTCTTGAGCCAGTTCCCGCGCGATGAGCCGTTGGTCGCCGCGAGGTCGCAGGAGCGCGAGCACCACCTGGAGTTTCCGACGACGATGCACCTGCTGGTCGACCACCCCCAGCCGGTCGCGTTGACCCACGCCGAGCGGCTCACCCTGGCCAAAAACCCGAACCCACGAATGTTCGTAGCAAATTACCACGTGGACTCGCTCCGCTTGGGGCTCCCCTACGATCGGCTGGTGGGACGGGACACGGTGGACCCGAGCTGGCCCGAGGCCACGAGGCGGCACTACCTGGGGCATCCCGACGACCCGCGCTACGGCGCGCTGGCCGACATCATCCTTCGCGACCTGGACCCCCGCTTCTTCGACGACGACATGATGACGGCGCTGATGCTCAAGCGCTACCTCGAGAAGAACGGCTTCTATACCCTCAAAGAGACCCACAAGGACTCGAGCGACCCCACCGCGTCCTTCCTCTTCGGCAGCTTGCGCGGCTATTGCGTGCACTTCGCCCATGCCGCAGCGTTCCTGCTTCGGAGCCAGGGGATCGCCGCTCGGGTGGCCCTCGGATACGCGGTGCAGACCCACAAGCGCAGCGGCGGATCGTCACTGCTCATCATGAGCAGCGACGCCCACGCCTGGCCGGAGATCTACGTCGCCGGGGTGGGCTGGGTGACCTTCGACATCTACCCGGAGGCCAGCGACCAACCTCCCCGACCGCCGGTCGACCGCAACCTCGAGAGCATGCTCGGCGAGATCGCTCGGGACGACACGACCGGTGGCAAGAGCGCCGACCCTGACGCGGCCTTCGTCATGCCCTGGCGGAGCATCGCGCTGACCCTGCTGTCGCTCCTCGCAGCCGCCCTCGCCCTGGCCTACGCCATCAAGTTCGCCCGCCGCCTACAGACCTCCGCGGGGCGTGAGGGCATCCTCGCCTTCCGCGCTGCCCTCGACCGGCTCGCCGATATCGGGATCCGGCGACGCTTTGGTGAGTCCCGCGAGCGCTTCGCGCAGCGGCTGGCCCCCCTGGCGCCAAGCCTGAAACCGTTGACAGCGGCTCACCTACAAGTCGCGCTGGGCGGCGCCGCGGACCGTGACGCTCACGCGGAGGTCGCCAGGCTGTCGCGCTCGGTGATCCGTGAGTACAAAGACAACACGCGCCTGTGGAAACGAACGCTTGGCGCGCTCAACCCCATTGGATGGTGGTTCACCCGATGACGGACCTATCGCAGACCTCTGCCCCTGAAACCCCCCAGCCCCTCGGCGGTCACGACGCCCTGGTCGGCTCCGCACCGCCGCAGCGGACACCCGGTGGTCTGATCACCCTGGACCACGCTCGCGAGGTCGCCGAGAGGGTCCGCGCGCGGATCCGCGAGAGCATCATGGGCCGAGACGATGTCATCGAGCTCGTCTTGGTGGCGCTTTTCAGCAACGGGCACGTGCTCCTCGAGGACTACCCCGGCAGCGGCAAGACGACCCTGGCCAAGGCGCTGGGCGACGCTATCGTCGAAGACAGCCCCGCAGACAGCGTGCTCCCAGCGTTCCGGCGGGTTCAGTTCACGCCCGACCTGTTGCCGTCGGATGTGACCGGCACCTTGGTGTTCGAGCCGGAGACGAACCAGTTCCACTTCCGGCGCGGGCCAGTGTTCGCGCACGTCCTGCTGGTCGACGAGATCAACCGCACCTCGCCGAAGGTGCAATCGGCGCTGCTCGAGGCGATGGCGGAAGCTCAAGTGACGGTCGACAACGTCAGCTATCCGCTCGACGACCTGTTCTTCGTCATCGCGACCCAGAACCCGCTGGATCTCATCGGCACGTATCCGCTGCCCATCGCGCAGCTCGACCGGTTCCTCTTCAAGGTGCGCATGGAGCACATCGACCGAGCCAGTGAGCTGGCCGTCCTGGACCGCTGGGGCGTACCCCAGGGTGAGCGCCAGCTGCCCGCACCTGTCACCCGCACCCAGGTCGTCGAGGCGCGCGAGGTGACGCGGAGCGGAGTGGCGGTGGCGGCAGCCATTCGGATGTGCCTGGTGGACACGGCGCGGCGTCTCCGGGACGACAAGCGGGTCTTGCAGGGGGTCTCTACGCGCAGCCTCGTCCTGGCCATCCCTGCGCTCCAGACCCTGGCCATGCTGCGGGGACGGGATCACGTCACCGGCGCGGATGTGGAGCAGCTCGCCGTGCCACTGTTCGGGCATCGTCTGGAGCTGATCCCCGGGGTCGACGATATGCACAGCATCGTTGGAGAGGCCTTGGCCGGCCCCATAGACGCCCTCTCCAGGAGCACCCTGCGCTGATGCCGATTCGCTCCACAACGCGCCGCCTGATGATGGCGCTGTCGTTGATGCTGGCGGCCTCCACGCTGAGCGCCGCAGCCGCCAGCGAGCTGCTGCGGGGGGACTCGGCCGAGCGAGCAGCGCTCATGAGCTTGGACAGCGACAAGTACATCCGAGCGAGGGAGCAAGCAGAGAAGATCCTCGTCGAGCGACCCGACAGCTTGATCGCGCAGTGGGTGTTAGCCCGAGTCTTTCATGTCGAAGAGGCGAACCTGCCCCGCGCCCTGTTCCTGCTGCGCAAGGCCAAGCGCCGATTCGAGCAGACCTTCAGCGCGCGGCCCGGCACCGCCCTGTCGCAGGCCTGGCATCGCAAGCTGCTGATGGAGGAGACCTGGATCGTCGGCGAGATGGACCGCCCCAACGAGCGACTCCAGCTGCTCTCTGACTACAACGCCCTGTACAAGCCACGCCGGTACGACCTTCGAATGTGGCCGCTGATGAAGCTCCGCCGCTTCGAAGAAGCTCGACAGCTGGGCCGCATGCTCGCCCGCTCGGACGATTTCAACGAACGGGTCCGTGGCTGGAACGGCCTGCTGGCCACCGAAGCCGAGGCGCTGGATCGGACCGCGACCTTCCAGGTGGGTCAGCAGGCGATCCGAGCCACTCAGAGCAAGAGCTGTGTGATCCTGGGAAACACCAGCGAGTCGGCGCTGGCCGTCTTCCGATTCGACAGCGCCGAAGAGCTGGCGCGACGCGCCCTCAAGGCGAGCCACTCGGACTGCTCCAACACGCCTTATGCGCGGCTGGCGATGGTGTATCTGGTCACGGGCGAGTTCCAGAGCACCGTAAGCGCCATCGAGAATGTACAGAAGGCGCCGATCATCAAGCGTTATCGACAACAATTCGAGATGGCCAACAAGGCGCTGCTGACCGACCTGTTGTTCGCCCTGGGCAAATTCGAGGAGGCCGAAACGTTCGCCCGCGAGATGTTCGACATGCCCGACCGCGGCGGCATGACGAGCGCGTCCCGAGACGACGTCGCGCTCGCCTACGCGATCACCTACGCGCAGGTGCTCCGGGCCCGCATCGGTCAGGAGCGAGAGCGCGCCTCGGCCCGCAGCCTGACAGGTAGCCTGCCTCATATCGGGACGACGCTGGCCCTCCGGGCGGAGCTCTTCAGGGCCCGCCGCCAGGCGCTGCGCCTCGGCGCCCAGCCCGCGGCCCTGTCGACCATGCTGCGCCCCTTCCTGCGACCGCTGCTCCCCCATGCACATCCGGCGATGGCCGAAGCCGTCGGACGCGGCGTAGTGAACAAGGCGGTGGCCGCAGCGCGCCTCGCCGATAGCGGTTCACCGCAGGTGCAGGGCTACCTGGACGCGGTCGAGGGCTGGCTGGCCTATGTCGACGGCGACGTGGAGCGGTCCAGGGCCCTCGGTGAGCGCGCCCTCGCCCCCCTGCCCGGCCGCTCCAAGCTCGCCCGCTGGCGCCTGATGGGGTGGTTGGGGGATGCTCACCTGCGCGCCGGCGACGTGGCCGCTGCGCGGACCATGTGGACCACCGTCTTGCAGAAGCAACCCACGGTGTTTCGCCAGCTCGGGCTGTCGTTGCCGGTGGCGATCGAGACGGACGGCAGCGAGGTGGCAGACGAGCTCCAGGACCTCTTGGAGGACTCCCCTCGGTTGGATGCGGACGGGGCGGATCTTGGCTTCGTCGTCGACATCTCGAGCGAGGACGGGATCGTCGCCTCTTGCCTCCGAGATCGCCTCGGGTATCGCTTTGGCTGCGCCCACGTGGAGCCGACAGACACCCCCGACAGTGACGATCCGGCGGTGCAGGTCGCCGACGCCTTCCACACCACGGTCTTCGCCACACGGATCGCGCTGACGCAGAGCGACATCAACAGCCTCGACGGCAGCCCGATGCGAGTCGACGCTGACCGGGTCCTACAGCAGGTGCTGGGCCGCAAACCCGGTTCGAAACCGCAGGGTAAACGCTGATGAAGAGACCCTGTTGCTCGATCGGCGTGTTGCTGCTGGGGCTGGTCGCCCCAGCTTTGGGCGCCGAGCCCCCCGAGGCCCCGCCGAAGCCTCCCGGGCGGGCGGCGGCGGACGACTGCCGGGCGAAGCGAGGCGGCCGCTGGGTGGACACCAAATCCGAGGTGGGTTGCCTGGTCCGATCCCGGCGGGAAGGGCGCTGGATCCTCCTGGACAACGGGCGCGTGCTGCTGGAGGCCGTCTATCGTGACGGCATTCGGCATGGCCCGGCGCGGCTGGCTGTGCCGGAGAGTGAGGGCGTCCAGGAGTCGGGCCGTTACGTCGACGGGCGACGGCATGGGTTGTGGCTGGTGACCGGCCCGGGCGATGCCAAGCAGGGAGAGATCCGGTTCGAGGATGGCAAGCGGCAAGGCGTCGAGAAGAGGTGGTTCCGCAACGGCCAGCTCCAGGAGCTGACCCGCTGGGAACAAGACGTCGAGAGCGGACCTCACAAGACCTGGCACGCGACCTGTTATCGACGGGCCGTCGGCAGCCACGTCGCGGGCCGGCGAGAGGGTGCGTGGATCGAGTACCACCCCAACGGGCGCGAGCGCGCCGAGGGCACGTACAAGGACGGCAAGAGGCAGGGGTTGTGGACCTTGTGGGACAAGAGCGGGGCGAAGGTCCTCGCGGGCCCCTTCGTCGACGGGGACGAAGAGGGCGCCTTCCAGGAGTGGTTCCTGAACGGTCAAAAATGGCGCGACGTCGTCTTCTCCAAGGGCCTCCGCCAAGGTCCCCCGCAGCAACACTGCCGTGAGACCCACGAGGGAGTGTGGACGGTGGAGCGCGCCTCTCGCGAAGAGGGCTGCACGCAGCCACCAAAGGCCCCCAAGCTCGCCAGCGAGGCATCTTCCGAGCCCGCTGACGACCGCGGCGGACGTGTTGGGCTGTGGAAGACGTACTACGGTGATGGCAGCTTACGCCGTGATGCGATGCATCAGTCCGGCAAGCTGCACGGGCTGGTCATCGACTATCACGGCGATGGCTCCATCATGCGGCGCGGTGCGTACGAGCACGGCGTCCCAGACGGTGTCCATGAGTGGCGGGACAGCGACGGCAAGCTCTGGGCTAGGTCCGAGGTGCGCGATGGTGATGGCGCGTGGCAGGAGTGGGATCCCAAGGGCTTCCGACTGTTCGCCGGCGCCTTCTCCAAAGCCAAGCGCCATGGGCCTTGGACCCGCTTTCACGAAAACGGCGCCAAGGCCGAAGAGATCACGTACGACAACGGAAGGCGCCACGGCACCATGAAGCGCTGGTTTTCGAGCGGAGGCCTCAAGGCGACCGGCGCGTACCAGGACGACTACCGGACCGGCCGCTGGGAGGCGTACTGGTCCACCGGCAACATGGTCTGGGCTGGAAGCTACGCTCGCGGCAAGCGCATCGGCACCTGGCAAAACTGGTTTGCCAACGGTCAAGTTGAGTCGCAGGGGCGCTTCCTGGCCAATGACGAGGATGGCCGATGGACCGAGTACCACAACAACGGCAACAAGCGCGCCGAGGGCGACTACGTCGAGGGAAAGCGTCACGGCGTCTGGACGCGATGGTGGTACAACGGCAAGCCCTGGCGGCGGATCCGCTATCACAACGGGGTGCCCGAACATCAACCCCTCTATGACTGCGCCAGCGATGGTGGTGGCTGGACCGAGGATGCCCAAGCCCGCATGGCCGGATGCCATCAGTGCCGCTGGGACGCGGATCAAGAGGCCGTCATCGAGGTGCGCCACGGCGAGTGGACGTGGTGGCACGCCAACGGCCGAGTGGAGCGGCGCGGCAACATGTCGAGCGGACAGCGGCAGGGGGAGTGGATGTGGTACCACGACAACGGTCGACCCATGCTCCAGGGCACGTTCCACGACGACGCCGAGCAGGGTCGATGGCTGGGCTGGTACGAGTCGGGAAAATCCCGCTTCGACGGGGAGTACGTCGACGGCCGGGAGACCGGCGTCTGGACGATGTTCTATGCCGATGGGAGCCGCAAAGCCAAGGGCTTGTATGTCGGCAAGTTGAAGACCGGTGAGTGGGAGCTGTTCCACAAAAGCGGCGCGATCAAGGATCGAGGCGTCTACCTGGCCGACATGGAGGTCGGCGTATGGGAGAGCTTCTACCCGACCGGCGACAAGAGAGCGGCCGGGATGTTCCTGGCGGGCGAGCGTGTCGGTGAATGGACCTGGTGGCGACAGGACGGGAGCGTGTGGCGCAAAGCCACCTACGCTAACGGTCGTGAAGTGCGACCGAGGTGACAGTGAGATGGCCGCACCCGTGCCAACACCCTGGACGCCGGCCGCGGGAGACCCCACCATCGCGATGGTTCGCCCATGACTACTTCGAGCTTCGACATCGCTTGCGCCGCCATGCAGGCAGCACACCAGGAGGATCCCCGGACGCTGGCGTTCGGCGGAACCGTCGGACCGCGCGCCGTCACGTACCACTCCCGGATGGTGCATTGGTTGGCGGTGGTGGCACCCACCGCCTCCGAAGCCCTCCAGCTCGCCGCGAGAGCCCAACACATTCGGAGATGGGCGCTGCCCCGAGACGACTTTCCGCAGGGACGCGCCGGATACAAGCGATGGCGCAGCGAGCTCGCAGGCCTCCACGCCCAGGACGCGGCGGCGATTCTGGCTGAAGCCGGCTACCCGCCAGAGGTGGGGGTGCGGGTCGGCCAGCTCCTGCGAAAGCGCCGCCTCAAGAGAGACCCCGAGGTCCAAGCCCTCGAGGACGCGGCCTGCCTCACCTTCCTGGAGCTGGATCTGTCGGCCTTCATGGCGAAACACGACGACGCCAAGGTCATCGCCATCGTGCAGAAGACCTGGGCCAAGATGTCGGACGGCGGACACGCCACCGCGCTGAAGCTGCTGAGCTCCCTCGAGGTCTCTGCGCAGGCCCTGCTGCGGCGCGCGCTGGCGTGACGGTGACCGCCCCCATCGGCCGGCCCGTTGCTCTCCGCGCGTCGGTTGTTAGGCTTTCGGCCTCGGATCGAATCAGGAGCGCCATGCCCCGTGCTGCCACTCGGTGGGTCGCCGCCACGCTGCTGGTGGCAGCGCTCACCTCTCTGCCCTCACGGGCCGGCGAGCCCGCCACGGTCACGCCACCGACGCTGAAGACCTTCGTCCGGGCCGAGCTCCCCAAGGGTGCGCCGCTGCGCGACGTGGACGTGATCGTGTGGCTGACCATCGGTGTCGACGGCGCGGTCACCGCCGTGGAGCTCAAGACAGGTGGCGGCGAGCCGTATGATCGCGCGGCGCTGAAGGCCACCGCGAAGATGCTCTTCAACCCAGCGCGTCAGGGGCAGGCGGCTATCGTCGTGCGGGTCCCGTTCACCTATCAATTCCGCATCCCCCGGCGACGTGGCCGGATGGTGCCGTCACCCCGGGGGCGTCGCGGCAAGGAGATCGCCGCCGGGCGCGTGTACGTCGGAACCGTGGTGGAGAAGGGAACCCGCGCGCCGCTGGGCGGCGTCGCGGTGCTGGCGCGGGATCCACGAACCGACAAGCGTTACCAGGCGGTCAGTCGCTTCGACGGCACCTTCGTCCTGGAGGGGCTGCCGCCCGGGCCGCTGCAGCTGACGATCGTCGCGCCCGACTACAAACAGACGCTCAAGACCATCAAGGGCGTGCCTCCAGGCACCGACAAGGCACCACCAGACAGCGCCCGCACGTTCTATCTTCGGCCGACGGCGTTCGCCAAATACAAGACCGTGGTCAAGGAGAAGCGGCGCAAAGAGGCGGCCGCTGAGATCACCCTGTCGGACGACGAGCTCACCAAGGTCCCGGGTACCTTCGGCGACCCCACCCGGGTGATCGCCACCCTCCCCGGGGTCGCACGCTCGCCCTTCGGGTTGGGATACTACGTGGTCCGAGGGGCCTCCTTCGACAACACCGGCTTCTTCATCGACGGCCACCCCGCCCTGTTCCTCTATCATCTGGGCGGCGGCCCGGGGGTCATCCACCCCGTGCTGGTGGACACCATGCGCTTTTACCCAGGCGGCTACCCCGCCACCTACGGCCGCTTCGCCGGGGGCGCCATCGCCATCGAGACCGGAGACCCACCAGACGACCGGTGGCACCTCGACTTCGAGATGGATGTCTTCCGCGCCGCGCTGCTCTTCTCCGTCCCATTCGATGACAAACGAGGCCAGGTCACGCTGTCGATTCGGCAGAGCTACTACGACCTGTTGCTCCCGCTCATCCAAGACGGCGTGACCCTTCGGTACACCGACTACAACGCCCGAGTCAGATACGACATCAACGACGAGCTCCGCTTCAGCTTCTATTCGATGGGCGCAGAAGACACCTTCGCCATCGAGGACATCGCCGCGGGCAACAACCAATCGTCCAACCAGAACTTCAACATCGGCTTCCACCGCCTGCGCGCGGCGCTCACCTGGCAACCCCAGCGGGACACGCGATGGGAAAATGCGGTCGTGTGGGAGGTCGACCGGACCAACACCAAGCGGGTCGCAGAGGGTGACGACGACACCAGCATCGCCTTTCTGGGGTGGTTTCTACAGTGGCGCTCGACGGTCTCGCATCAGGCGACCCCCGAGCTGAAGCTCGGGGTTGGAGTCGACACGCTGTTTTTGGACCTGGACGCGGACCTCCAGATCGGCGCGGGGACGCCGCTGGGTGATCCTCGCCCGCCGATCTTCGACCCGGTCGTCACCAAATTCGGGATCGTCGACCAGTATCTGGGGGTGTCGCCCTTCATCATGGCGGACTGGGAGCCGATCAAGGGGCTGCGGCTGCTGCCCAGCGTCCGATTCAACATCGAGTATTGGGGGGGCGACGCCGTCCCGAGCATCGATCCCAAGCTGTCCATCCGGGCTGACGTCCACGACATGGTCACCCTCAAGGGGCTCGTCGGAATCGCCCACCAGCCACCTGGGCCGGCCCAGGTGGCGCAGCCCTTCGGCAACCCCTACCTCCCCCCGATCACCGCCTATCAGTCCAGCATCGGCGCCGAGATCCGACCGTACAAAGGATGGGAGATCACCATCGAGGGTTTTTACAACCACTTTCAGAACATGGCGCGACCGAACTCCCAGCTGAAGACCGACGACGACCAGCTCTCGCGTCAGCTCTGGACCAGCGACATGAGCGGCCGAGCGTATGGCCTCGAGGTGATGATCCGCAGGGAGTTCGGCGACATCGCATACGGCTGGCTGAGCTATACGTTGTCACGTTCAGAGCGTCTCATGCCGCCCAACGACTGGACCCTGTTTCAGGTCGACCAGTCGCACGTCCTCAACCTCGCGTGGACCTTCGTGCTGCCCGAAGAGATCTCCATCGGGGCGCGATTCACGCTGACCAGCGGCAACCCCTATTATGCGGTTATCGGCTCCAAATACGACGCTGACCGCGACCGCCACGAACCGCTCTACCCCGCCCAGATATCCCGCCTGCCGGTCTTTCATCGACTCGATCTGCGGATCGACAAACGCTTCCGCTTTGACACCTGGTACCTGGAGCTCTATCTCGACGTGCAGAACGTCTACAACGCGGGCAACACCGAGGCGCCGCGGTACTCCTATGACTACTCCATAAAGAGCGACGGGATCGCGGTGCCCACGCTCGGCACGATCGGATTCAGGATGGCCTTCTGATGACCCATCGCTCCACCCACGTCTCGGCCGCCCTGGCGTTGCTGATGCTCTGCGCGGCCGGCTGCCTGGAGGAGCTGCCCGCCCCGTCAAAGGTCGTCTCACTACGCACCCTGGCCATCTCCGCCACGCCGCCGGAGGTCTCCCCCGGCGCTACGGTGACGTTGAGCGCGCTGGCCGTCGACTACCCGGCGCAGCGCCCCATAGAGTATCGCTGGGCGGCATGCTTGCTCCCGGAGAGGGCCGCTGGGTTCTTCGGCGGCAGCACGGCGCCCAACAGCGGCGGCGGCGGCTACGGCCTGCAAGAGGCTGGAAACTGCGTCGCCCTCGCCGACGCCGGAGCCCCGGGTGCCGTCGATCTGGGGACCAGCGTCACCGCTCAGCTGCCGATCGCGGCGGACTTCTTCGATGACTTGAACGTCGTCAAGCAGGCCTACGGGCTGCCCACCGACGTAGACATCCCCGACGCCCTGATAGCCGGCCTGTTGGCCATCGCGGGGATGAACCTGACGGTCACGCTGGAGGTGACCGCCGGAGACGACCGGATCGTCTCCTACAAGCGGGTCAACGTCAGCCTCGCGGTGGGCGAAGCGGCCAACCGCAACCCTTCGGGGGCGGCGTTCTACCTCTACCGGACCGACGACGAGGAGAGCGTCGACATCCCGACCACCGCGAGCGTCCCCCCCGGCAACCGCTGCTTCGTGGGGGAAGACGGCCTGAGCGACCTCACCATCGGCGCGGGGACATACGCCATCGCGCCGGTCAATATCCCGGATCCGCCGGTGACGTACCAGGTGATCCTGCCGGCGCTGAACCCGGAGGTGCCGTTTGAGCTGATCGACACCACTGAGACCCTCTTCCATTCCTTCTTCAGCACCGAAGGCGCCTTCGACAGGGATATCGTCAAGGCCACCACGACGACCCGCGGTGAGTGGTTGGTGTCAGAGACGCCGCAGGAGCCCGTGCCGGTGTGGATCGTCACGCGCGACGGCCGGGGTGGAGCCAGCTGGTGTCATTCGACGCTGCAGCCCGAACCGGCCCCCTGAGCTACCCCGCGGACGGGCTCTCCCCTTGGAGGCCTCGTAGCTCTACCGCTCGACTCGCGATGAAACGCAGCAGGTTGACGGTGAGCTCGAAGTTGTCTTCCAGGATGTCCAACAGGACCTCTCGGTCGGCCCACAGGCCGCGGACCGAGGTCTCACAGCGGGCGCTGGCCCAGCGTCTGTCACCGCTGAGGACATCGATAGCCCCCAACAGCCCCGTCGCCTGATACCGGGTCACCGCTTTGTTTCCAGCGGTGGCGCAGCAGACGACACCTTCGACGACGACGAGCATGCCGTCGGACGGGTCCCGTTGCCGCCACAGCAGCGCGCCCTTCGGATAACTCACCGGGGCAAGCATCTTCGCGAACTGGGCCACCCCATCGAGGCTGGCCGCGCGAAAAAGCTGACTGGGCCGCAAGACCAGCAGCCGCTCCACCAGGTCCAACTCCGCGGGCCCGCGAATCTGCAGGTCTGGCGTGGGCCCTTCGGGGACCATCCGGTCGCGCGCTACGGCGCTGAGCTGACCGACCAGATCCACCGAGAGTCGCCGCAGCAGGCGCGCCGACATTTGAAAGTCGTCGTCGAGGGCGTCGGAGAGCACCGAGCGTCGGATCAGCATCACCACCGCTCGGGTGGCAGCCGACACGGCCAGGTTGCTGGGCCGCTCACCGAGCATTGACAGCATGCCGATCCCCGCGGTGAGCTCTTGGTGATGAACGGGCTCACCGCCCCGAGTGACGCGCAGCTCGCCACGGACGGGTACCAGGAGGTGGCGGACGCGATCGCCGGGAGACATCAGGCGATCGCTCTTGGCGAACACGTGGATCTCTGCGTTGGAGGCGAGCACCGCCAGCTCATGGTCGGGAAACTCTCCAAAGGCGGACACGCTGCGCAACGCCAGCAGCCGCTCCACCAGTCCGATGGCCTCAGACATCCTCAGCGCTCCCCGGAGGTCTCTCGGCGTCGCCGCCGGCGTGTCGCAGTCGCTCCAGCGCGCGCCCGATGGCGTGCGCCGCGAAGCTGTCGGGTGACGCCGTCGCGGCCAGCTGCTGGAGATCGTCGGTGGCGTGGGCCCAGCCCAGCTCACCGATGTGGTACGCGGCTAGCGCCCGCAGAGAGTCGCTGGGCGCGGCCATGATGTCCATCAGCAGGTCCTCGTAGCTGCCTTGCGCGGCTCTGTATGCGGCGGGAGCGGCGGCCAGCCGTTCGTCGTCGGGGATGTTGCCGATCAGCCCGGAGACCAGCCCGACCACGGCCTCGGTGTGCGGCGCTCGAACGACGTTGGCCAACAGCTCCAGGCTCGCCGCCGCGACGGTCTGTTCAGCGCTGCGAAGGCCCCGATAGATCTGCTCGAAGTCCTCGTCCCGATGCCACAGGTTCAGCAGCCGCAGCAAGCGCTCGCTCGCGTGCTCTTCTTTGTCCGCCATGAGCTGCAGCATCAACGCCTGTCCGACTGTCTGCGCCGCTCCAGCCGCGGCCAGGCCCTGGGCCTGTTGCATGCGCACGCGCCAGCCCAGCAGGATGTAGCCAGAGCGGAGGGTGCGGGTGAGGCCCGCGTTGAGCGCGGCCTCATCCAGGTGGAGATCTCGGTCGCGCGCCCTCATGCGCTCGAGGCTACGCAAGATGCGATAGCGGATCATCCCGGACGGCTCCTCGAGTAGATTTTCGAGCAGCAAAGCTGCCGCGCGCGGTCCTCCGAATTGGCTCATCGCCCGAGGGATGTGCCGTCGGATCCCGTCCCACAGCTCCCTGCCCGCCAGCCCGTCGCCCAGAGCGGACAAGGCCACATCGCCTATCTCGACCAGCGCGTCCCGCGCCTGGCTGCGGACCTCGCGGTGAGCCAGCTGGGCCATGAGTGGCGCGACAAAGCGCGGGTCCGGCAGGGCCGCCATGGCCTGCGCGGCCGCAATCTGAACGCTGAGATTGGCGTGCGACGACAACCGCAACAGCAACGGCACGAACCGTCGCTCGGGGGCAGCCCGGATAGCCTCGGCCAAGCCGATATACTCCCGCGCCCCGCCGCTGTCGATGAGCCGCTCCAGCTCCAGGCTGGCATGCTCGGCGTCCTCTCCGCCGCCAGCCACCAAGGCTACCAGCGCTGTGGCGCGCACCAGCGGGCTGCGGTCGTCCAGAGCCTGGGCCACACGCACCAGGCTGGGGTGGGTGCGGAGAACCGCCGAGCGGATCTGAGGGTCTGGATGTTGGGTCAACCGCTCCACGATGGGGAGGTGGTCGACCCGATGACTCTCACCGAAGAGGGTCAGCGCCCGGGTGACAATGCTGCGTGATGGATGATGCAGGATGAGCCCGGGGATCAAGTGCCCCCGCTCGGCTCCAGCGAGCAGCTCCATGGCGGTCCGAACCTCCGCGTCATCGGCGCTGTTGAGCGCCGCCATCAGAGCCTCCAAGGCGCTCAGATCGATCTCGCGGACCGCCATGTTCCGAGCAAAGCGACCGCGCTTGAGGTTGTCGCGAACGATCCCCAGATAGTGGGGTTTGAGCCGCCGGGCGACCACGATCCACGCCACACACGCCACAGCCAACAGGGAGGCCAGCACGAACTCGCCGCCACCGACGAAGACCACCCCCAGGATGAGCAGCGAGGCCAGCGCCTGCGCGGCGCGACGCCCCACCATGTCGATGAACCGCTTGGCGTTCGGTCGCAGCCGGTCGCTGATGGGGATGAAGAGCACCTCCGAGGCGGTGCGGTGCAGCGAGTGCTTCAACGTGCCGTCCGCGCCCTTGAGCGCGATGGCCGCGTACATCGCGCCGCCGAGGGCCAGGAAGATGGCGCCGCCGAGGAGCAGGACCGGCAAGATCCAGAGCACCCGCTGAACCCCCAGCACCCGCAACAACCAGCCGGTCAACAACAGCTGCGCGGCGAGAGCGGTGCCGTTGAGGACCGCGTAGATGATCCCGAAGGTCTCGGCGAGCTCGTGAGGGGCGACGGTGTCCGCCACTCGCGCCTTGAAGAGGAAGTCCACCAGGGTGAACACGACCGTCGAGATGGCGACGAGCGCGGCGAGACGCCCGACGTAGGGGTCCTCGAAGACCCGCTTGACCGCAAAGGGGAGCGCCAGAGGGCGCGACAGAGCGGCCTTGGAGACGGGCTGGAGGCTACCCAGCAGCGCCAGCGTGACGACCCCGCTGACGACGAAGAAGGCGGCGCCGACGAGCAGCATGTGCCGGACGGGCATCACCTGGCTCATGCCGGTGGCCACCAGCGCGCCCACCATCGCGCCCAGCACGCTGCCCGCGCCGATGAGCCCATAGAGTCGCTTGGCCTGCTCCAGGCTGAACACCTTGCCCAGGAGGATCCAGAACTGGACCAGGGCGATGGAGATGAACACGCCCGACCAGATGTAGACCGCGTACAAGACCCACTCCGCGCGACCGCGCGCGATCCACCACAGGGCCGCGGTGATGGCCCCGGCGGCCAACAACCACAGACCCAGCGCGCGACGGCTCCGGCGTCCCGCAAACTGGCTCGTGAGCAAACTGATCGCCGCGATGGCCACATACGTCAGAGGCAGGTTGGTGGCGGGTAGGCGAGCCAAGAACATGGCATCGCGGGCCGTCTCGACCAAGGTGTGGCCGGCGAGGATGCCGAAGAGCACGACGAAGGTGCCCAGGACAGCCTTGCGCTCCTGCGTCCGAACCCGGAGTAACAATCGACGACCTTTTGAAATGAGACGCCGCAGGATAGGCGCATGGGTGCGCCGGACAAGATCGAATTTTTGCAGGCGCTCCAGCGTCTGCGGAGCATGGTGTATTCTTCACGCATGCCGCGAACCAACCGCCTGCTGCCCATCGTCTTGGTCGCCGCGTTCGCGTGGCCGCTCGCAGACGCCGACGGCGCAGGCCGATCTCGAAAAGCGAAGGGAGGTAAAAAAGGACAGGCCGCCAGGATGGTGAAGGTCGCCGCCGGCACCTACGCGGTGTCGACCCCCGACAGCGACAGCGGTGAGACGAGGCGGGTCGCGCTGAAGGCGTTCCGCATCGATCGCCACGAGGTGACGGTGGCCAGCTATCGCCGCTGCGTGCTGACCGCCAAGTGCTCGGAGCCGCAGACGAGCGCCTACTTCTCCCTGGCCCAACGCCGGATCGACTTCGAGGCGTTCTGCAACTGGAATCAGGCCGGCCGTGAAGACCACCCCATCAACTGCCTCACCCGCGGGCAAGCCGCCGAATATTGTGCATCCGTGGGCAAGCGCTTGCCCACCAGCGACCAGTGGGAGGCCGCCAACTACGGTGAGCCCACCCCCAAGCGACGCACCCGATACGTGTTCGGCGACACCATCCCGAAAGACGCCGCGCTGTGCTGGAACCGAAAAGAGCACCGCGAGGGGACCTGCCCCACGACCAGCACCAACGACGACACGAGCTGGAGAGGCGTGAAGGGCCTGGCCGGCAACGTCAGCGAGTGGACACGCACCGACGCGTGCCCCGGTGGGGGCGCCGAGTGTCGAAACAAGCTGGCCGTGATCCGCGGTGGAAATTGGTACAACGCTTACGCCGTGAAGGCCGGCGTCCGCCGCGCGCGGCTGGTTCAGGCCGCTTCTTTCGATCACCTGCTTGGATTTCGCTGCATATCCAAGTAGTAAGACGCCGTCATGTTCATCGCCCTTTGGGCGCTGCTAGGGGTCATCGCGCCGCTCGCAAGCGCTATCTTCAGATTAACCCCTCGAGCGGTCGAAGCGCTGCAGTGGCCTGAATTGGCCACGCTCCACGTCGCCTTCGCCATCTGTTGGACGGCGTGGATGATCTGGGCAGAGGGATACCGCGGCTTCCAGGGCAGCTTCGCCCCGCGCGTCGCGGCGCGCTCCTGGTATCTGGCTCGCGACACCAGCGAGCGCACGCTGACGTCGGTGATCTTGGCGCCCGCGTACGCCATCGGGCTGTTCAACGCCCGCAAGCGCACCATGATCACCGCCTGGGTGGTGCTCCTCATGATCATCCTGTTGGTCCTCGCGGTGTCGGCGCTGGATCAGCCATGGCGAGGGCTCATCGACCTCGGTGTGGTCACCGGGCTGGCCTACGGAGCGGGGTCTATTCTATGGTTCGGGGTCCGAGCGGCCCGCGACCCAGACGGGATGAGCCAGTGGTTGGCGCTGCCGGATTAAATAATCGGCAGAACTCAAGTATACTGAGGCGCTGATGAGCGACCCTCCCCCCAACGCCAGCGATGAGCCACTGGCGATCCCGCTAGGTCCCTTCGACGTCATCGAGCCCATTGGAGAGGGCGGGATGGCGGTGGTGTGGCGTGGCGTTCATCGGATCCAGGGGGTCCCGGTAGCGATCAAGTTCGTCACCGGTCCATGGGCACAAAACCCCATGTTCCTCGAGATGTTCCAGAATGAGACGCGGGCGATCGCCGGCGTCGATCACCCGGGCATCGCGATGGTCTACGATCACGGGGAGGTCCCCGAAGCCAGCGCGATAGCGTCCGAGGGTGCGCTGCGACAAGGCACCCCCTACATCGTCATGGAGCTGGCGCGCGGGGGGGCGATGGATGACATCGAGGTCCCCCTCGACTGGCCCGACCTCAAAGGGGTCCTGCTGACCCTGCTGGACGCCCTCGGCCACGCCCACGCCCGGGGGATTATCCACCGAGACCTGAAGCCAGCCAACGTGCTCCTGTGCCTGTGGGACGATCTGCGGCCTGGGCTCAAGCTGACCGACTTCGGTATCGCTCACGCGACCAAGCGCGAGTCGCGGAGCGAGCGCGATGAGCTGACCGAAGGCACGCCCGAGTATATGGCCCCCGAGCAGTGCCGCGCGCAGTGGCGTGACTATGGGCCATGGACCGATCTCTACGCGCTGGGCTGCCTCGCCTACGAGCTGGCTTCGGGTGCACCGCCCTTCGTGGACAACTCCGCTACGATGGTCTTCATCCATCAGATCGACAGCCAACCCGCCCGCCTCGATATGGCCGCGCTGGGGTTGCCGCCAGAGTTCGAAGGCTGGCTCTGGCGATTGCTACAGAAGGATCCGGCCGACCGCTTTCAGACCTGCGCGGACGCCGCGTGGGCGCTCGAACGGATCGGTCCCGAGGAGCTCCCCCCCGGCGAGCTCCTGAGCAGCCTGGGCGTTCAATCGGAGCGCCGGTCGGGGGCGAAGGCCGGCTCCCCCGCGCAGCCCCGCCAGACCCTCCTCGGCGCGGCCCCACAGTCGCCGGCCCAAGGACAGAGACCGCGCCCCACGGCGGCCCCGAGCGCCCCCGCGGGAGCGGCGCAGCAGGTCGACGGGATCACACTGGCCGCGCGGAAGGCCCCTCCCCTGCCCGATACATGGCAACGACCGGCGGACGATCAGTGGTCCATGGCGCTGGTGGGCGCTGGCCTGGGCCTGTATGGCTTGCGCGCGCTGCGGCTCGTCGATCGGGAAGCCCCGCGGGACGCCATGTGGGAGACCCTGCGCAAGACGCGGCAGCTCGGGCGTGCACACCTGTTCATGCTCCACGGCGCGGCCGGCAACGGCAAGAGCGCGCTGGCGCGCTGGATGTGCCAACGGGCTGCAGAGGTGGGCGGCGCCAACATCCTGGTCGGCTATCACTCCCAGCGCCCGGGGTCTGGAGACGGCGTCTCGCGGATGGTGCAGCAGTACCTGCAGTGCGTGGGGCTGACGCGCGCGGAGATGCTTGAGCGGATCGAGTTCAAGCTCCGCCAGCAGGGCGTCACCGACCCCTACGAATGGAACGCGCTGACCGAGTTCATCACGCCGGCCCTCGACCAAGACTACGCCGACGGGGCGCAGCGCATCCGCTTTGGCAGCCGAGAGGAAGGCTACGCGCTGGTCCGGCGCCTGCTCAACCGGATCTCGCGAGACCGCCCGACCATCGTGTGGCTCGACGACGTCCACTGGAGCAAGGACTCGGTCGCCTTCGCTCGGTACATCATGGAGAACCAGGCCGCCGAGCCGGTGCCGGCGCTGCTCCTGTGCACGTCCCGTGACGAGGCGCTCATCGAGCTCCCCGACATGCACGCGGAGCTGCAGAGCCTCACGAAGCTGCGCGGCGCGCGAGACATGCCGATCGACGTATTGGAGAAACGAGATCGCGCCGCCCTGGTGCGCCAACTCCTCGGCCTGGAGGGGCGCCTGGCGCAGATGGTCGAGGAGCGCACCGAAGGCAACCCGTTGTTCGCCGTTCAGCTGGTCGGCGACTGGGTTCAACGCGGAGTCCTCGAGGTCGGGACCCGGGGGTTCGTGCTGCGCAAGGGCGCCGAGGCGATCCTGCCCAACGACCTCTACCAGTTCTGGACGGCCCGAATCGAGCGGCTACTGGATGGCAAACAGGACCTGGAGCCCGCGCTGCAGATGGCCGCCGTCCTGAGCCGTGAGGTCATCGCCAAGGAGTGGATCGCGGCCTGCGAACAGGCCTCCGTGCCGGTGGACGTGGATGTGCTCGGCCAGCTGTTCCGCGAGCGCCTGGCGGCGCCCCTGGAGGACGGCAACTGGAGCTTCACCCATGGCGTGCTGCGGGAGACCTTCGAGCGCCGCGCCCGAGAGAGCGGCCGCTGGAGCGAATACCACCGCGCCTGCGTTCGCATGCTCAGGGGTGAATATTCGCCAGGCGTCCCGTCGGTCCAAGAGCGCATCGGCCGACACCTTTTCGACGCCGGAGACTACGAAGAGGCGCTGGAACCCCTGGTGGCAGCAGCTGGGGCACGGCGCGTCGCCGGAGAGTACGTGGACGCGCATCAGCTGTTGGACTTGCGCGACGAGGCGATGAGCCGCGCCGAGCTCCCCGAGTCCGATGAGCGGTGGGGCCAGAGCTGGGTGCTCAAGTCCTGGGTGTCATCCAACCAGGGCCGTATCGCAGACGCCTGGACACACTCCGAACGCGCCGAGAGAGCGGCCCGCCACCACCGCTGGCGCACGACCTTGCCGCCGGCTCTGCTCGGGATGGCCGTCGCGGCACGGGAACGAGGCGATCTGGCCAAGGCCGACACGCTGACCGACGAGGCGTTCTTTCTTTACGAGGAGCTCAAGAACCAAATCGGGATGGCGCATTGCCTACAAGGTTCGGGCGTCGTCGCTCGGCTCCGTGGCGATATGGATTGGTCGGAGACTCAGGTGATCCGGGCGCTGAACCTGCACGAGCGGGTCGGCAACACCTTCGGCGTCGCGCAGTGCAAACAGCGCCTGGGCGAGGCCGTACTGCGCGCGGGTCGGGCTGGCGAAGCGCGCAAATGGCTGGGCGAAGCGGCGGCCGAGTACGAGGCTATCTCGGCGCCCCTGGGCAGGGCGCTGTGCGACAACGGTCTCGGGGACGTGGCCCGAATGTCGGGCGACATCGCGACCGCCTCGGCGTCGTACCGAGCGGCCAAGAAGGCCTTGACCCAGATCGGCTCGTCTTCCCTGGCGTACACGACGGAGCGCTTGGGCCTGATCGCCCTGACACGGGGCAAGTATCGTCGGGCCAACGAGCTGTTGCGGACCGCTCGCGAGGCGTTCATCGCCGTAGAGCGTGCGGGCGACGCGTGGCGGCTGAGCGCGGAGCTGCTGCCGTGCGTCGCGGCGTTTCAGGACTGGGAGGGCTGGGACGAGTATGCCCAAGACCTGGAGCATCTGACTGGCGACGTCTGCCACGTCGACCCGGACATCGCGACCTGCGCCGGCTGGGCCGGAAAGCTGGCGGCCAACGCGTCACAGGTCGAGCGCGCCCGGGCCGCGTATCGCTTGGAGGCTGGGCAGTGGCGCGCGCTGCGACGCAACACCCTGGCCTCCAAAGCCGAAGCAGCCTTGGCCGAGCTGGGAGCGTAGCGTGTCCCGACACGCCCCTTGACCTCCAAGGGGCGCGCGGCGGCCGCCCTCCCCGTGGAAGCAGGAGCGACGGATCGCAGCGCTCTCTTCAGTCGCTCAGCTGCAGCCGCAGCGCCGCCGGAAACTCGTGCGCTCCTCCACGACCCAGTGGCAACGGGTGGATCTCCACCACGGCGCTGGGCCGGAGGTGCCCATAGAGGTGAGGAAACAGCTTACCCGATCGCGATGGCTCCCACTTCAACGCCTCGCCCAGGGCCTCGGGGTCTACGCCCAACAGCACCAACCCGGTCTGCCCCGCGCGGTGCTTGGCTGCCGATCGCACCACCTGGTCGGCCGCCGAAAAGTGGATGAAGCCGTCCGCGAGATCCTGCGAGCTGCCCGCATACTCGCCGCTGTCCAGCGCCGCCTCCCACTCGCGTTGGCGACAGATGTGGAAAATCAGGCCCCGCTCGGCCCCCTCGGGGCTCGCGCCCGGGGCTCGGCCAGCGCCGCTCATAGGCCGCACCGCGCCCACCGATGCCGACGGACACCGGCCCGCGCCGAAGCTACACGTCGCCCAGCGGTGACGCGCCCGATCCCGGACTTCAGGGCGTGGCGGTCACGCATGTCTTGAACGAGGCGAGGTTGCTGGCGCTGGCCTGACACTCGATGCGGGCCGCGAAGGCCTTGTCTTTCGCGGCCATCTTCGAGCACACGGCGATGAGCCCCTCGCGGGCGCCGGCTTTCGTGCCCGCCTCCGCGGCCATGTCCTTCTCCACCTTGCTCCCTTCGGCGGCCGAGAACCTGATCTGCTTGTCCACGGCGTCGGTACACGGCGTCCCGCCGCAACCGACAACGCCGAGGCCGAGGCCGAACACGGTAACCGTCAGTAGTCTGTACAGAACGCTGAGCATACGACTCCTCCGAAGGACGAGCGCTTTGCCTACACCACAGCCGCGGACTTGGAAAGCGGGTAAGTCGATGCGACAGTCTCCGACATGACATCGACAGGCAGCTGGGCACGTTGGTCGGCGACGGTGATGACACCCTGCGTCGCCCTTGGGTTGGTCATGTCTCTGGCGGGAGACGCTGACGCCAAGCGACGCAAGAAGCGCAAGGCCAAGCCACCCAAGCCGCTCAAGATGCTCAAGACGCCGTTTCTGGACGCGACGGAGGCCCGGGTCTGGCACGAGCTCCGTCTCGTCAGGCAGTCCCCGCGCCACTATGCGGCGAGCAAGATGAAGGCGTTCAAGGGCCGCTACGAAGGCGCTAATATCAAGGTTGGCGACACCCTGCTCCAGACCAACGAGGGCACGCGCCCGGTGGATGAGGCCATCGCCGAGATGGCCCGCATCAAGCGCACCAAGCGCATCAAGCTGGTCGCGGAGATCGCGCGCGCCGCCAAAGACCACGCCGTCTATATGGGGAAGACCGGCAGCACCGACCACGTGGACGGCCGGGGCTATGGACCTGGCGCGCGGCTCGACGCCTATGGGAGTTGGTCGACGCGCAACGCGCAGATCTTGAGCTTTCAGTTCTCCGAGCCGACCGACATCGTCGCGTGGCTGTTGACCAACGACGGGATCGCCTCGCGCGGATATCGTCGCGCCCTGTTGAACAAGCGGTTCCGAGTCGGCGGCGTGGGATGCGCCAACCACAAGGAGTACACGTTCACCTGCGTGATCGTCCTGACCGAGAAGTTCCGCAAGCATCGAAATGGACCTCGTCCGCTGCGTCGCAGCAACAATCAGCTGAAGGTCTACGTTCAGGAGAAGCAAGGGAAGTAGGCGGCGACTCATGCACCTCATCCTGATACGACACGGCCAACCTGGATGGACGGTGGACGGCCTCGGCGTCGCCGATCCCGAGCTGACGCTGCGAGGCCACCGGCAGGCGGCGCTGATGGCAGCTCACCTGGCGGGGGCCGGGATCGACGAGATCTGGGTGTCGCCGCTGGTCCGCGCGCAGCAGACCGCAGCTCCTCTCGTGGACGCGACCGGGATCGCCGCGACGACCCGCGACTGGCTGGCCGAAGCGCGGCCGCCGTCCTTGGAGGGGCTCCCCATCGAGAGGGTCCACGAAGTCTTCGGCGGCACTCGGCGCCGCACGGTAGCCCAGTGGTGGGCTGGACACCTCGACGGCGAGCCCCTGGACGCCTTCGTGAGGCGCATCGCCGGCGGGCTCGACGCGACCTTCGAGG
>JAAZYN010000400.1 GCA_014239625.1 Myxococcales bacterium
GGAGGCCACCTCGAGAACGAGTCCTGCGAGCAATCCTCCCACTGCACACAGGGAGACCAGTCCGATGGCCCGCCGGGGAGCGGTCCAGGCGAGGTAGAGGATGGCGGCGAGCAACCCCAGTCCGACGGATTGCTTGGCCAGGAGAGCGAGCAGAAAGAAGAACGCGGCGAAGAAAAGACCGCGCCCTCGCGGATTGCGGCCCACGCACACCACGCCGAGTGCCGAGAAGAAAACGGCCAAGGTGTCTGGACGGACGACCGCTCCCCAGAGGCCCAGGAGCGGTTGCGTGAGGTAGAGAGCGGCGACCGCCCAGGCGATCCAGCCCGAGCGTCGCCTCCCGACGTGTAAGCCAGCACGCTGGCCGCGAACAGACCCACCAGCGCCACCAACAACACCACGAGCCGGCGCAGGCGGGTCTCACGAAAGACCCAGACCAACAGCGCGTAACCACCGAGACTCGCGAGCACCATCAGCGGCAGCGCCCAATCGACGGCCTGCCAGTCGATCTCCTTGCGGCGCAGAAGGTAGGCCATACCGCCCCCGGCGCCCACGCCGACCAGCGCCAGGATGCCGCGAAACCACCCCCGGCGCAGCAGCTTGACGAGCCCCTCGGCGCTGGTCAGCCGGGTCGCGAGCCAGGTACACGCGCCGACCGCCCCGCCGCACACCAGCGCCAGCGGCAGGACCAGCGCGAGGGCCAACCCGATGGCGGCCTGCTTGGCGCCCGCCGTCAGCGGTTGGAGGTCCGTGGCGCCCGCCGCGAGGACCCCATCGAGGCTCCCGATGATGGCCCCAATGAGTCCGGCAGCGACGACGTGGACGACAGGGCGGCCGATTGCATGCCAGCTGTCCGCCTCGCCGTCCGCTTCTCTGGCGACTTCGTCGATCACAGACGGCGCATTGTAGTCACAGGGCGCGGGTTGGCCACAGATAATGGTCCAACCGAGATTATCATGACCACTACGTCATAATTTTCTAGCGGGACGGGCGGTCATGGTTTAGTCACGCACGCCTATGTTTCGCGCCGCCACGCACGCCTCGTTGATGGCCGTCAGCCTGCTTTGGATGGCGGGGTGCGACGCGGAGGTGCCGGACGTCACAGCGTCGGTCTACGTCCCCCAGACGATCGCCACGACGACCTCCATGGCCATGGTGCCCCCTTCCGACGAGGGTCGCGACGCAGCGCACCGCCACGACGCGCCCCCAGGCGATGGCGCTTCCGGCGCCGACCTGCCCGCGGACCACCCTCGAGGCCCCATGGACGGGTCAGCTGCAGCGTCGGATGAGGGCCCGGACGCACCAGGCGTAGACCATGGCCAGACCCCCGACAGCCCTCCCCCAGGCCCCACTCCTTACGCCGTCGGGCCGATCCACAGCCCCATCACCGCGACGGTCGGAGACCACCTTCGAGCGATCGCCGCGACCGCGCCGAGCCTGAATGATGATCTCTTCATGAAGATCGGCGCGTCAGGCACCGTCAGCCCCAACTTCCTGAGCTGTTTCAGTGGCTCCAACATCGACTGGGCCTTGGCCGCGAGCGGGCTCGCCGACACCCAGGCTCACTTCTTAGGCGGCGACGCAGCCGGAGGCGACCCCTTCTCGCGCCAGACCCTCGCCGCGAAGATAGGGATGAGCGCGGGCTGGGCCATCAGCGGCGAGCCCTCGCCGATCGAGGCGGAGTTCGACGCCCTCGACGGCCCACGGTTCGCGTTGGTGGCGTACGGCACCAACGACATGCACCTGGGCACCAGCTACCAGTCGGCGCTCTGGGGGTTCGGCAGCAAACTCCAGCTCCTCGTCGACACCCTCGTCTCCTGGGGTGTCATCCCGATCCTGCAGACCAACGGGGCCCGCCTGGACCTACCGGAGGCCGATCGCTTCGTAGAGACGTACAACACCGTGATACGGGCGGTAGCGCAGTCGCGGCAGATCCCGTTGATGGACATGTGGGCGGCCATGTCCGAGGTCCCCGGCTGGGGCAAGAGCGGCGACGGCCTGCACCTGAACACCTACCCGGGGGGAGCCTGCATCTTCGACGAAGAGGGGCTCGACTATGGATACAACACGCGCAACCTCGTCACCCTCCACGGGCTGCACCGGGCCAAGCTGGCGGTGGTCGACGAGGAGCCCGCCTTGAACCCGCCGCCCCCCCGGGATCAGCGGCGACGGGTCGCCGGATGCCCCCTTTGTCGTAGACGGCATCCCGTTCGCAGGCAGCTCCGACACAAGCGCCTCGGCCTGGTCCGAGCTCGACGCGTATACCGGCTGCGGCAGCACCAGCGACCAGTCGGGGCCCGAGGACTACTATACGTTGACCCTGACGACCGCCACACGGCTACGTTTCATGCTCCATGACGAGGGCGACGTGGACGTCGATCTGCACCTCCTCGACCACACAGGTTCACCCGAGGGTTGCATCCAACGCGCACATCAGCTTATCGAGACCACCCTGCCAGCGGGATCGTACACGCTCGTCGTCGACTCCTGGGTCGACGGCGGCGGGATCAGTCACGCTGGAAGTTATTTGCTCGGTATCGTGGAGTGTCACCCGGATGATCCGTCCTGCGACTAGACGTCTTGTGCCCCTGACCCTGACCCTGACCCTGACCCTGACCCTCTCGCTTGGCTGCGGGGGGAACAAGAAGGCGCCCGGCGGCGCGGCCTCCAAGCCAGCTCCGGCGACCCACGCGGGGTATGCGAGCCAGGCGCAGGTGGACGGCTTTTTGAAAGAATGCCGCGCCACCCAGACAGGCACACCCGCCGGGGCCGACCGCGTCTCAGGCTACGGCGCGGTCCACCGGGGCAACGTCCCCCCTGCGGGTCGCAAGGTGCCGCCCAGCGACAGCTTCCGCTGGACGCAGCGGCCCCCCGAATACCTGGACCCGAACCTGATGTCCGGTGCACCGGCCCACTCCATCGGGATCAACCTGTTCGAGGGGCTACTGGCCCATGCCGCTGGCAACGGACCGCCGGTGCCAGGCGCCGCGACGCGCTACGAGGTCAGCGAGGATGGACGCACCTACACGTTTCATCTGCGCAAAGGCAACCGCTGGAGCGACGGCAAACCCTTGACGGCGAACGACTTCGCGTACTCGTGGATGCGCGCCCTCGATCCGAAGACCGGCAGCAAGAACGCCCAGCAGATCTGGCTGTACGTCGTCGGCGCCGAGGACTTCAACAAGGGCGTGTCCAAAGACCCGGGGAGCGTCGGCATCAAGGTCATCGACGACCTCACCATCGCGGTGACGCTCAAGAGCCCGACCCCCTACTTCCCGGAGCTCATCACCTATATCGCCTGGGGGCCGGTCCCGCGCCACGCCGTGGAAAAGCATGGGAAGCAGTGGACGCGTCCCGGGAACATCGTCGTCAACGGCGCCTACACGTTGGAGAAGTTCGAGCCCCGATCGCGCATCGTCCTGGTCAAAAACGAGGCCTATTGGGACGCCGCGAACGTGGCTATCCCGCGCTCGGACGTGTTCATGACCGACAACGAGGACACGATCGTCAATTACTATGTGACCGGCCAGGTGCACCTGGCGCAGCCGCTGCCGCCGGACAAGGTCCGCACCTGGATCAGCCAGAGCCGCGACGACCTTCAGATCGATCAACACATGTGCACCTACTACCTCGCGCTCCGCAACGGGCAGCCACCGTTCGACGACCCGCTGGTGCGGCGGGCGCTGGCCCTGGCTATCGACCGCGAGAAGCTGGCGAAGTTCGTCCTCGGCCGGATGGAGCGACCCGCGACCCACTTTGTGCCGGAGATGTTCGAGAAGACCCTCGGCTATTCGGCGGTCCGGGGCGAAGGGCTCGATGGTGATGAGGCCAAACGGCTCCTGTCCGAAGCGGGGTACCCGAACGGCTCCGGGTTTCCCAAGGTGGAGCTTCGCTACAACACCCTGGAGGTCAACCGCCAGGTCGCCGAGTTCGTACAACGAAGCCTGCAGGAGAACCTGGGGATCAAGGTCGCGCTCAACAACATGGAGTGGAAATCCATGCTCAAGGTGCTGCGCACGGGAGAGTTTCAGCTGGCGCGGGCCGCATGGTGTGCCGACTACGCCGATCCGATGACCTTCCTGGAGGTCTTGAGGTCGACGGCGACGGTCAACTACTCGCGCTACAACAACCCGCGGTATGACGCGCTCCTCGACCGAATCACCATGACCGTCGATCACACCGAGCGGAACATCTTGATGTGCGCGGCGGAGAAAACCCTGAACCATGACCGACCGATCCTGCCGCTATTTTTCTACACTCACGCGTACCTGCTGCACCCCTCGGTGAAAGGCTGGGAGCCGCAGTACCAGAACATGCACATGCTCAAGTACCTGAAGTTACGCCCCTGACGAACCACTGGCCGCGTGATACGCTCGTCAGCGGCATGGCTCGCACCCCGCCACTTCCAGAATTACCATCGCTTCAGCCTGGAGCTGAGGAGCTCTCGTCCGCGGTAGGCGGCGCTGCGCACTCGCGACCGGAGGAGGTCGAAGCGACGACGGAGCTGTCTACGTCGACGCTCGAGGTCGAGTTCGAGGCGCCGGTGCCGCTGTCGCCTGCGCTCCCGCCGCTCCCGCCGCTCCCGCCGCGCCCCGGCCGAGGGGCCAAACCGTCCACCACGAGGGATGCCCGACCTCCCGTGGACGAGGAGCCGGCCATCGAG
>JAAZYN010000401.1 GCA_014239625.1 Myxococcales bacterium
CCGCCACAGCCGATCGCTGCCGTAGGGCTGCAGCGCGCCGAGATCCGCTTTGAACTCCTCCCAACGCCGGTCGGTCCACCGTGGCGAGCGCTCGGGCCGCGTGCCGACGGGCTCCACCTCGTAGGTCGTCAAGTCCCGCGTCTTGGTGACGTGCCGCCACCTGCCCGGGCCGTCCGCGTCTGCGGCCAGGGACTGCTCATAGAGCTCCGTATAGCCGAGCTCCTCGAAGTACTTGGGGCCGATGGTGTAGTGATAGGCTGACCAGACCTGGAGGCTGTCGCCGCTGGGCAGCTCGATCAACGGCCGAACCACCATCCAACCCAGGGCCACCCCGCACCAGGCCACCAGGGTGAGGCTCGCGACCAGCCGGTAGACCGCGCCGCGACGCGCGGCGATCTCCACCAGCAGGACCAGGACCGCGGCGCCGGCGCACAGAACCGTCCGGGTTGGCAGATCACGCCCACTCAGGTCCCGGGTGAGGTGCCACCCCAGCGCCACCGCGGCGGCGAAGATCGAGCACGAGAGCAGCCGCCCCAGCTGGTGTTCAGCGGTCGGCTCGCCGCCCGGCGGGTCCCCCCCGACGATGCTGTCCGCGCTGTCGTGCGGTGCCCCGGTGTCTTCCACGACCCCTACTCGGCCAGCTGGTTGTCAGGGAAATAGACGTCGATGGTGACACCCGGACCCAGCGCCTGAGACAGCGCCTGCACCAACTCCGCGTGCCGCGTCGGGTGATGACCCCTGACGGTGAGCACCACCGCGTGCCGGTCTTCGACGTGCTGGGTGCTCACCATCGACGGCCGCCCGAAGGGCTCGATCAGCGCGGTGAGCTGCGGGAAGCTCAACAGCTCCGGCGAGCGCAGCGTCAACAAGGGCAACGTCGACGCCGAAAACCCCAGCAACCGCGGCGCGAAGCCGCGCAGCACGACGACGAGCCCGACGATGACCAACAGCATCACGCCGCCGACAAAGAAGCCCACGGCGCAGCTCAAGCCGACGCCGATCATCACCAGGATGAACCCGATGTCCTCAGCCCGCTTGATGGGCGTTCTGAAGCGCACGAAGGACATCGCGCCGAGCAGACCCAACGACAGCGGCAGGCTGAACTGCACCAGGTTGAAGATCATCGCCACGGCGGGCGTCAGCAGCACGAAGCTGCGGCCGACGCTCCGCTCCGCCGGCTCGGCCCCGCGATAGTACGCCCGATAGAGCGCGCTGAGGATGGCCCCGAGGACGAAGCTCGCGAGGATGGACAGGAGGACCCTGGGCGCCGACAGCGCGTGCGCCGAGTCGTAGCCCTGGAGGAGTTCGTTGAGTTGTACGGCAAGCATGTCAGTGGCTCACTGAGTCGGAGTCGAGGTGCGTGCGGGAGGCGGGGCGAAGGTCCCAGCTGGCGGTGGGCCCCCAGACGTCCGCGGCGATCCGCTCGCGGATCCGCAGGGCGGTGCCGGCGGCCAGCGCTCGTGTGCCCTCCCAGGGTCTGGCGGTGGCGCTGATCCGGCCGTCGGGGCCGCGCGGATCGACGCCGTCCAGGGTGTAGTAGAGCTGCCCGCCGGCGGCCGGGCGGACGGTCAGCCTGGTCCCGGCCGCCGGCGGCCCGGTGGCCCGGATCACGCGGGGCGCGCCGATCAGGTCGCCATCCATCCAGCGCAGTCGGTCCGCCGTCCACGCGCGGAGATGCGCGATCTTGCCCGCCCAACCGTCGGGGCCCAGTTCGATGGGCCAGCGGTCGAAGTTGCGGATCTGGGCCTGGGCCAGCGCTCCCGCCATGCGGTCGATGAGGCGCCGGACCTCGCCGACGCGCAGCGCCCCCTGGCGCAGCTCCAGCCACCGGTCGCGATGACGCCGCACGAGCTCGGGGTCGCGCAGCAAGCGCTCCCACCAACCGTGGTAGAAGACCCGCGAGCGACCGGTGGGGCTCGGGTCCGGCGGGGTGCGCGAGCGCTGCGTGGCGTCGGCTCCCATCGCCCGATCGAAGTCCCAGACCGGGCCCAGCTGGAGCTTCCCGCCGCGATCCTTGAACATGAACGCGCTGTAGCGATGGCCATCCGGGTTGCGGGTGAACTCCTGCAGCAGGTGGTGGTCGATCCAGCTGTCCACATCGATGACGTCCTCGTAGTCGCCGATGGTGAGCCGGTGCCCGAAGGCCTCCATGGAGGCGCGGATCTGTCGACGCTGGGTGACCGTCATGCGGGACTCTTTGGGGTCCACGAACTGAATGCGCGTGCGGCCGGCCGCCGAAAACCCGCGGTCACCCGGGCCGGGGCGGTCGATCTTCACCATGAAACCGGCGGCGACCGACGCCGCGGGCCAAGCGGCACGACGCCGCGTGTCGATGGCGACCCGGTGGGGACCGGTCGTGATCTTCTCGGTCAGGGAGAACACGCCCATGTAGTCGTCCGCCGAGAGCTGACCCGCGGACGTGTGCACGAAGACCTCGACGAAGCGGGTGCGGGGCGCATACCGCCCCATCTGGTTGCTCAGCTGGTACACCAGCGCGTTGCGAATGAGTGAGCGATCGTAGGTGTGAGCGGCGTACAGGACCCAGTCCGAGTCAGCGGGCATCGAGAGCACCGGGAGCGCCCGATCTCGCCCGTGTCGGTCACGCAGCTCCACGGCGAACGAGTGCTTGGGCTTGCGCAGCGTCGTCGAACCGCGCGCGCGGATGGCCGCCGCCGACGCGAGCGTCGGGCGGCCGAACACCTCGCCCCCGGGCCCCGGCTCGAAGACCTGGATGAACGCTGGCGTGAAGCCCTCGTCGGGGGGCTGCGCGCCGAAGGTGTCCACCACGACGACCGGCAGCGAACCACCAAAGCCGGTCAGCTCCGGGGCCGCGAACAGATAGTCCTCGCTGACCGGCAGGCTGGGCACGTGACCTGGCAGGAACTGGCGGGCACGCAACCGGGTGGAGCGGTCGAACACCAGCGGCCGATGGTAGCGCTCGGAGCGTCGGTCGGGGACCGAGCCGTCCAGAGTGTAGCGAACCTCGCCGCCCGCGGCGGCCGTCAGCGCGACGGTCACGGGGGCGGTGAAGAGGCCGCTGCGGACCGACCACCCGGGCGCCGGGGCGATGGCCAGGGCGCCGCCGCCGTTGGCTCTACCTGGCGTGGGTGGGTCGAGATACATGGGGACAGGGCTCGCGACCGACTCGGATGGACCGGGTGGTCCATAGGAGAGGTTGGGGTGCTGCGCCGGGTAGCCCGGCAGGTAGGCGGACACGAGCCGATCATCGGGAGCCACGAGCGCCAGGAACTCGCCCCCCGCGGCGAGGCGGAAGTTGGTGTGCAGCTCCGGCCCGGTCCGGTCTTTGCCGCTGGCGAAGACGATCATCGACTCGCCTGGCCCGAGCCGAAGCGAGGGCAGCGTCCATTTCTTCGGGAGGCGCCGATCGTCGGTCAGGCCAAACCCCGTCAGGTCCGCCGGGCGGGGCCCCTGATTGGTCAGCTCGATCCAGTCCGAGGCGTCCCCGTCCTCGTCGGTCAACGTGTCGGTGTTGATCGCCATGAGCTCGGAGATGACGACCTGCGGCACCGGCGGTCGCCGCGTGCTCTCGCGGTACAGCAGCCCCCCGAGAGCGACCAGCAGCGCAGCCGGAAGCCACACCCGGGTGTCGCTCAGTGCAGCTGCGGCATACACAAGACGTCGGTCTCCCCCAGTAGTGTCCGCATCACGATGGCATATTTGGAGAAGGCGCTAAACTGAACCAGCTGAGAAATCCCAGGAGGCAACGTGGGGGTCGGGCTCGGTGTCTTGATCTCCAGCACGGCCACCCCCGGGGCCACCCTGGACAGGAGCGCCCCGGTCAATCCATCGCGAGGCTCCCCGACGATGGCGGTGTCGAGGGTCACCCTGAAGTCCCGAGCGCGGAAGCGTTCACGACGGTAGCGGATCTCGACCACCGGGCGCAGCGGACCGGTGGCCGCCGACAGCGCGTTCATCGCCACCGCCCCTGGCAGCTCGGGGGCGGCTCCAGGCCACGATCCCGGCGGGCGAGCCAGGGTGGTAGAGCACTTGAGCTTGGCCACGGCGAAGCCCCTCTTGAGCTTGACCTGCAGCTGAATCCAGTCCAGGTCGTCATAGCGCCGGACGCGAAACTTCCGCTTGTGGGCCGCGCCGTCCTTGCATTGGCCGAGGAGGCGGCGGTCGATGGTGTCGTAGTACACCGAGCGCACCACCCCGTCGGCGAAGGCTGGCCGCGGGCCCAGCTGGGACTCCAGCAAGAGCCTGACCACGGGGACCGCCCTCGGCGTCACCAGGTACTTGTACTCGCTGTACAAAAATGACGGACCGAAGCTGGTGAGGGGCGTCATCGATGACATCCGGCGGCTGGGTGAGGCTCCCCGAATCCGAAGCGTAACGCATGAGCGCGCTGACGCAAAGGCGCGCCGACGGGGGATGCGGCCGGCAGCCTGATGACGGGATCGACATCCACCGCCGCCCAAAGGCCTGCCACGCCGCGCAGCGACGCTGAACCACGTCCCGGCTACCGTGTGGCCCCGTCGCTCCGCCCGCTCGCACCGTACCTCACGGCGTTCGGGGGCCACCCGCGCCGACAGGCCGCGGGGGCGATAATCCCAGTGTTCGCTCGCCTGCGGCCCGCTCTTGAAGGCCCTCGACGACCCTGGCGGCGTCCCTTCGGGC
>JAAZYN010000402.1 GCA_014239625.1 Myxococcales bacterium
GGCATGAGACCCGGGTAGGTCAGCGCCAGCCGCCGGTACATTCGCACCGCAGCCCCGAGACGCCCCCGCTCCTCGACGATGCGCGCCACCATGTACTGCGCTCGTGCACGATCCATACGGCGGACGCCATGCCGGCCGACCTGCTGGTACAAGGTGATGGCGTTGATGGACTCTCCCGCGCGCTCGTAGGTCCAAGCCTTGCGCATGGTCACCAGCTGAGGGTCAAGCGGGTTCAACGCCTGCTGCTGCAGGGCGGCGTAACGGGCGATAGCCTCCCTCGTTTGGCCGCTCATGGCCTGCCGGTCTGCGGCGACGAGCTTCGCCTCCCACGCCAACATGCGAGGATCGGCGGCACACGCCACCGACAACAACGAGAGCGCCGAAAGCACATAGACGCGCGGCGCTCGCGTCACGATCCCGCTCCGCCCGCGACGAGCGCGACCAACGCGTCATGGATGCCCGGGCCAGCGGCGATCACGCCGCTCGAATCCAGCTCGAACCGAGCGCCCTCGTAGGCCGTCACGACGCCCCCTGCGGCACGAACCAACGCGACCCCGGCGGCCATGTCCCAGGGCGCCAGGCGGGGCTCGAAGAAACCGTCGAAGGCCCCCCTGGCCACGTCCACGAAGTCCAGGGCCGCGGCGCCCATGCGTCGGACCCCGCGGGTCTGCTGGAGGGCTCGTCGCACCGGCTCCAAGAGCGCCACCGCGGTGTCACGGCGATCGTAGGGGAACCCCGTCGCCACGAGGGCCTCCGACAGCGCGACACACGACGACACCCCGATCAGCTTGGGTGCGGCCTCGCCCACTACCTCGAATGCCGCCCCATCGGCGACTGTGCCATACCACAGGGTGTCCTCGGCGGGAGCGGCGACCACCCCTGCGATGGGACCGTCGGCGGCAGAGACCAGCCCGATGCTGACGGCGAAACGCCGGCAACTGTGGACGTAGTTGGTCGTCCCATCGAGAGGATCCACCACCCATGTAAACGGCGCGCTGGACGTCGCCCCGGCGGAGCCCCCCTCCTCGGCGAGGACCGCGTCGCCCGGGAAGCGCTCGAGCAGCCGGCCGACGATCAGCGCCTCAGACGCCCGATCTGCCTCGGTGAGAAGATCCACCGCCCCCTTCTTGGTCACCCCGAGGGAGGCCAACCGACCAAACCGCTCGCGCAGCAATGCGCCGGCTTGCCGGGCGATGCGGCACGCGAATTGGACGCGTGTGTGGGCGATTGTCATGGGCGGGGACCATACCCGGAAATGAAACGCATCGGGGAGCTGTTGAGCACATGACACCGACAGGGATGTCATAGCCGACCATCATTTTCCCTCTTGTCATTGCCCACCTGACGCTGGCGCCACACCAGCGGTAGGAGCCTGAAAGCGATTGAGTCGCCAATGAGACGACGACAGGTATCGACACAGGAACTACTGCGAGCGCGGGCCGACCTAGACTCGCAGTACGATCTCTCTGACTTCGACGTAGACGCCGGCCCGAAGATGCTCCGCATAACCGCCCCCGCGCTGGAGTGGTCGGCCCTCGACGAAGCCGCTGTGACCAGCGCCTCGGAGAGCGCCGAGTCGTTGGAGCTGCTGCACGGAAGAGACAAACTCTCGGCCTCTCCGGAGTCCACCTGCGACGACGCCCCGGTGTGGTCGGAGCTGTGGCCGTGCTCGCGAGCGATGGCCGCGTACTTTGGTCACTGCGTCCGTATGCGCAGCGTGGACGCCATCGAGATCAACTGCGGCCTGGGTACGGCGGGCCTTGGTGCCGCCGCCAAGGGAGCGCGGGTCAAGCTGCTGGACAGCAACCCGGAGGCCCTCCGATTCGCCCGTTACAATGCGCTGCAGAACGGCTTCACGCATATCAAGACGGAGCTCTTCGATTGGCTCCACGACCGCTTCAACGGCCACGTCGGGAGCCTCATCTTCGCCGATGTCCTCTACGACAAGAGCCACTTCGAGCCGGTGTTCAGGATGCTCCGTGACAACCTGTCGCCTGGCCGTACCGCATTCCTCGCCGAGCCGGGCCGCTGGGTAGCCACCGACTTCTTCGAGGAGCTCCGCAAGACCGACTACCGGATCCGCCTCGACATGGAGCGGGTGGAAGACCCGATCAACGACCGTTATTACCTGGTCAGCGTCCTGCGGGTGAAGAAAGAGGACTGAGCGCCCCGCGCCCCCCGAACACGCGGGGCGGCGAGACCGCTAATCGGACGCGGCCGGAGAGGGTGTCTTTTTTTTCTCCGACGAGGCGCTCGAAGGGCCCGAGCTGTCCGACGACGACTCGGACGACGACTCGGACGACGACTCGGACGACGACGACTCGGACGACGACGACTCGGACGATGACCCATCGCCGCTGCTGGAGTCTCCGTCACCACTCGATCTCTTCTTATAATCGGTGACGTACCAACCCGACCCCTTCAGTTGAAAAGAGGTACGGCTGACCAGCTTTTTGAGGCCGGTCTCGGCGCCACACTCGGGGCACTCCTTCAACGGATCGGCGCTCATCTTCTGCATCGTCTCCAGCTCGTGCTGGCAAGCTTCGCAGCGGTACTCATAGATAGGCATCAGCTCTCCTGTAGGCGGGTCTCGGCCGGCGTCAGACAGCCACCAGCCGCGGCGCGGGCTCATTGAAGCGGCGCCGCGGAGGGTTGAAGTAGCCAAAGCGCAGCGCCGGATGCCTTCGCCGCACCTCGCACAGCCATGGCATGACCCCCATCGGCTCGGCGGATCCCCCGACGTTGTCGACGACGGTGAGGTAGACCTCGGGATCGATGTTGAGGTTGCGCAGCTGAACCATGTCGACGCCGTACGTGTCGATAAACGCGCTCAGCGCCTCGAGCTCCGGGGCCGTGTCGGTGACCCCGGGAAACACGAAGTAGTTCAGCATCAGGTAGCGGCCGGCTTCCTTGACGCGTCTCGCGGTCTCGACGACGTCGTCGAAGCCATAGTTCACCGGCCGATAGTAGGCGGTGTAGACGCGCGGACGTAAGCTGTTGAGGGAGATGCGGACGCTGTCGAGGCCAGCTCTCAGCATCGCCGAGACCACCTCGGGCTTGGACGCGTTGGAGTTCAGGTTGACGACACCGGCCGGCGTCGCCGCGCGAATGGCCGCCACCGTGCCGACCAGGTTCGCCCCCTGAACCAGCGGTTCGCCCTCACAGCCCTGACCAAAGCTGACCACGGCGTCCGCGCCGACGCGCTCGATATGGCCCAGGGCGACCTCGGCCAGGTAGTCGGAGGTCGGCGCGAAGCCGATGCGGTCATGCGCGGCCACATACTGCTCGTCGCCACCCTTGGTCTGAAACGAGATGCACCCGACGCAGGTCGCGTTGCACGTTGGCGCTGCGGGCATGGGCGCCTCGAAGCGCTCCAGGAAATAGTTCTGCGCGGCCCGGCAGTGATACACGGTCGCGCAATGCGTGAGATGCTCCACCAGCGGATTGTCCGAGTACAACCCGGTCAGCTTGGCTACTCCCGCCTCGACCTCGGCGAAGTCAAAGGTCAGTGGGTCCTGGCGGACGTCCTCGTCGACGCGTATCGCCGCGGTGACGAACTCGCCATCGCGAATGCCCACCGCGCTGTACGCAAACAGCGGCAGCCCCGGCGCATCCTCGAGGGTCTCGTAGGCGGGCAGTAGGATCCGAAGGTAAGCCGGCGCCAAAAAGCAACACACGGCGCTGTAGCCGGGCTCGTCGAAGACGATGGGCTCGTCCGCGGCACGGTCGAAGCCGGCCGCGAGACGCCCCGGCAGCGTGAACAGATCGCTGCCAGGCGGCAGCGGCACCACCTCGTGGCCCTCCAGAGGCCGCCAGCACTCGCCGTCGAACCCGAGCATTTCCAGCTCGGGATGCTCCATGACGTTGCCATCCTGGTCAGCCACAGCCATCAGGATTGGTTGTTTCGCGGCGCTCATGAGGGCTGCTAGGGTGCCGACCATGAGCAACAGCCGCAACCAAGAAAAGTTGCCGAAGAGTCGACCGATGAACCCGCCGGTGGTGAACTCGACCACCTTCGCGTTCGACTCGACCGCCGACATGGTGGACGCCACCGTCAACCGGCGAGGCTACCTTTATACGCGGTGGGACAACCCGACGGTCGCTGCGCTCGAGCAGCGACTCGCCGAGCTGGAGGGCGCCGACCGATCGGTGGTCGTCAGTTCGGGTATGGCCGCGATCGCGCTGTCGCTGCTCGCCGGAGCCCTCCCCGGAGGGATCGTCGTCGTCGCCGCAGACGTCTACGGGGGCACCCATCAACTGGCGGAGGAGGTGTTGCGCCCACTGGGCGTCAGAATCGAACGTCCCACCATCGGGTCCGAGCTGATGGCCGTCGCACGGACGCTGCCAGCAGGCAGCCACGTGCATATCGAAGCCCCCACCAATCCGCTCATCCGAGTCCCCGACCTGCCCGCGCTGAGAGCCGCGCTGCCGCCCGGTGTATCCATCTCCGTCGACGCCACCTTCGCCTCCCCAGCGGTGTTCAAGCCGCTCGCTCACGGCGCTGACCTGAGCGCCCACTCCGCGACCAAATATCTCGGGGGACATCACGACATCACCGCGGGGGTCATCTCGGGTGATGACGACGCATTGATGCGGCGCGTGTGGACCCTGCGCAAGCTGATGGGCCCGACACT
>JAAZYN010000403.1 GCA_014239625.1 Myxococcales bacterium
CAGAGCGCTCTGCCAACATCAAGACCACCGCCGCCAGATCCCAGATGGCGCACCCTCCCAGCGCTGCTTTGGGCGCCTTGACGTAGATGCTGTTGGGTTCGGTGAGCAGCTGCAGCCCATTCATCACCGCTCCGCCCACGAACCGGATGTCGAAGTCGGCCTGGTAGCGCACGAAGTCAGGGTGGCTGCGCAGGCTGCGGTCGGCGAACCACTTGGTGGGCCCCGGGCTGTCTCCGGCACGCTCCAGAGGTGCCAGGGGCGCGCCGTTGAGGGTCACGCCCCGGCCCGTCACCGCCTCGAACAGGTCGTCGTGAACCGGGTCGTACACCACCCCCAGGATGGGTTGGCCCGCCTGGGACACCAGCGCGATGGAGGTGGCGTAGCCGGACGCTCCCTCGATGAAGAACCGGGTCCCGTCGAGCGGGTCGATGGTCCAGAACGCATGCTTGCGCAGCCGGCTGTCGTCGTGCGCGCCTTCTTCGGCCAGCACACCCAGGTCATAGCGGGCGATGGTCGGCGCGAGGAGGTCGAGGATGATGGCCTGGGCCTCCAGATCGATCTCGGTGACGACGTCCGACGCAGCGCTCGCAAACCCCTTGGACGCAACCTCCAGGGGCCGGCCGCGATGGGCCTGAACGAAACGCCCCGCCGCCAGGCACGCCTCGCGCGCGGCCCCGAGCAGCTCATCGGTGATCTGGTCGATGGCCCTGTCTGTGGTGGCGTCACTGTAGTCGGTGAGTTTCCGATGTCCCGGACTCCAGCCCGCCAAGAAGCGCTCGAAGTCTGCCCAGGCGACGGGGTACAGCGCCCTCCACTCAGCCTCCAGCGCCGCGGCGTCCACGTCCGCCGGCAGACACGCGCGCAGCTCCGAGAAGTAGGCCGCCAGCAGCTCCGGCTCGCGTCGCTGGCACTCGGGGCCGCTCAGGCAGCTGCCGGCGAAGTAGGCGACGTCTCGCATGGCGGCGCCGCGTCCCACGTATTGAAAGTCTACCGCCGCCACCCGGGCGTGGTCGCTGCTGAACAGGAAGTTGGCCAGTTTGGCGTCGCCGTGCACCAGCGTCGGAAACCCACCGCGACGCAACCGCGCGTCCAGCAGCGACGCGAATCGATGGAGCCGGGCGCCCTCGATCTGGGCCAGCTCCTCGGGCCGCGTGGCCAGATGCCAATAGGTCCCACACGACCACAGCCCGTCCGCCGAGTCCCCGAGAAACCCGGCGTGGAAGTGGGCCAACCAGCGGAGCACCACGGTGATCTCCGACCACGAGACCGAGCGCAGCGCGCGGTCAAAGCCCCGGGTCGCCAGGTCCTCCAGCAGCAAGAAGAGCTCGCCACCGTCGGCAAAGGCGCCCAGACACACAGGGGTCGGTGAGCCCTCGGACACCCTGCGGTTGTGGTGCTGATACCAGTGGGTCTCGACCTCATAGGATCGCACCTTGCGGTCCCTGGAGATGGAGCTGGCGAACCCCCGCGGGTGGACCAGCTGGTCGGGGATCGTGATGTGTTTGACGATCACCGACGGGTGAGCGCCGCCCCTGAGATACACGCGAGACAGGGTGCCGTAGTTGTTCCACAGCGGCGCGATGAGCTCGACCCGAGCGATCCCGTCGGACTGGGTCAGCTCATGGATGCGACTGCGAATGTGGTGCTGCATCGGCCCTTGTTAGCCCTTTTGACACCGCCTGGCGAACAACACGGTCCACGTGAGCGGTCGCCGATCCAAGCATCCATCGGGTGACACGTCACCTCACCGGCTCCGCGACGAGGTGTCCGCGCGGAGCGCACGTGGAGGGCGGAGGCGGGCTCGGATCCGGCCGGACGACCTGGGATGAGGGCGGTGAGGCCTGCGACCTGCCGGCGCGAAGCTCCCGCTCCCGCTCCCCACCTCCACCGAGCGTCCGCCGCCGCCGCCCATCCGTCAGCGTCGGGCCACAGCTAACGGGCATTCGGGTCGTGCTCGCAGGGGCGTCCACGCCATCACGCTCAGCCCCGCGTCAAAGACCGCGCCCACAGCAACGGATCCGTCCGCCGGGATGGCGGGCTCGGCCGGCGCGAGAACAGCGAAGGGGATCCGGGGCGCTATCGGGCTGCCGGGCAGATACCAGCCGGTCAGTCGCTCCCTCCACCCAGCGCGGGTCCACTCCACCTCCACGGTGCGCTGTTCGGCCTGGACGCTCACGACGGCGGCCAGCTCCTCGCAGAGCGGCGCGACCTCGTGGTCATCGGTGCTGATCCGCCCCACGCCGGAAGTCGCGTCCAGGTATGACGTGAAACTGAACGGCCTGGCGTACGCCTCCTCGGAACCGACTCGGGGAGGCCCAGTCCCGGAGATGGTGTACAGCCCATCGACGCTCGCGGGCCCCGCCGCTGCAGCCGCATCCAACAGCAAGGCCATGCCGACGACCTGCCCGTACGCGGTCAGCGTGGCCACCATCAACTTACCGTCCTGGTCGAGCCACCCGATCAACGTCATGGCGCTCTGGTCGGGGGTGATGAGGGTGAGCGCCCACCGGCCCCACAGCCCCGCGTCCACGGCCCCCCCAGCGAGATACTCCTCCACCACCGTGGCCGTGTCCCCCGGCGCGGTCCGCACCGCCCGCGTCACGCGGCCGGTGCTGTCGATGTCGATCATGAGCGCCGAGGTCTCCATCGTTCCGCCCTCCCCGAACACCGCCCGGGTCATGAAGCCGCGCCAGCGGCCCTCGAAGTGTGACGCCGTGAGGCTCGCCGGGCTGCGCCGCACAAGGAGCGTGGAGTCGGGCCGTCGCCAGTTGCCGACGACGGGCGCCACGGCGAACCGGAAGGTCCCGTCGATATCCGCCTGCGGCGGCCGCTTGTCGAAGGCCGTGAACGTCAGACGCCCCTCGGGGGTGATCGCGTAGTGATCGAACACGATCGACTCGGTCCCGCTGCCGTTGAAGATGGTCAACCGCGCGACACCATCCGGCAGGAACTCCACCTCCTCGGGGCGGGTCCGCGCAGCGCTGTTGCCCCCTGTCTTCAGGGACCACCCGAACTGCAACCAGTGCCCCAGGAGCGCCGACTCTCCCGGGGCGGGCAAGAACGCGCAGCCCGAGTCCTCCAGGCACATCCCCACCGACCGCTCGTCGGCTTGGGCCGGACATGCGTGAGGTCCCGGCGCGCCACAGCCCTCCACCTGTCCATCGCACAGCCGCCCCATGAACGCCTCGGAGGCGCAGCTCAACGAGCCCCCGCATTGGGTCCCCGCGGGCTGGGGTCGCTCGACGCACCCGCGGACCGGATCGCACACCCCCACGACGCAGCGCGACCGGTCCGTCAGGGCCTCACACCCACAGCTCGCCCCGTCGGCCATACAGGTCCCCGGGAGCTGCGCGTGCACGCACACGTTGCGCGTCAGATCGCACGCATCCGCGGTGCACGTCAGGCCGTCGTCACACTGGGGCGCGACCGTCTGAAAACAGGGCGTCGTGTCCGCCGCGAAACAGACGCCGGATAAGCACGCCGCCCCTGGCGCGCAGTCGCTGGCCGTGGCACAGGCCCACCCGGATTGGGCCAGGTCCGGGCGCTCCAGACAGCTCCCCAACAGCAGCACCAGCGCCAACAAGAGGCTCGACGTCACGCGGATCGCGCTCATTCGGTGCACCACGCCTCCGGATCCTGGTCCCACGGCGCCAGCTGCCATGGTGTGTTCACCGGATGGCGCACCAGGACACCGAAGGAGCCGCTGGTGGGGACGAGCGCCCCGCCGAGGGTGCTGTTGCCCTCCCAGAACAGGGCGCTGCCCGCCGGCCCGCCGGCGTCGATGGAGGTCGCGCCATGCCATCTCGTGAGCGACGGCACCCCGTCGCTCACCCGAACCAACTCCGCCCTGAAGTGGCCCTCCCGGGAAGCGCCGATGGCGCCCTCCACGAACCGCCAGTCGGTCCCCTCCGCGCACGTGTCGCAGGCTCTGCTGAAGCGGGCGTCCCCGGTCACCGACTGGGCCGTCATCGAGAGCATCCCTCGGTAGGGCCTCGCGGCCCCCATGGACAACGCCGAATAACGTCCGCGCAGCTCGGCGGGAGAACCGGCCAGAGGCATCCGCCGCATCAACAACGCGCCCAGCGACTTCCAAACCGCCCCCATCTGCGTCGTGAGTACGGCGATGGCCGTGTCGCCATCGGCGCTCAGCCACCCCCTCCACACGGGCACCGGACCGTACACCAGCCGCAGGGTGCCGGAGATCTCTCCATCGGGCGCGACGGCGATACAGTCGCCGCCAGCCCTCAAGGCGTTGTAGTCCGAGCCCAACCGCCGCTGGGACCCTTGCAGCGTTCGGCTCGGCGTGTCGGTGCCGAAGGCGTCCCCGCTGGTCCAGTTCGCCGACCTCACGCAGGCCGCGGCGCCGCTCGAGGCCACCTCGAAGACCGTCTCTCCGACCACCGTGTGGGGCTTCATCTGATTGGCATCGTAGTCCTTCGACGCCACCAGGATGGTCAGCCAGCGCCCCGCCAGCGCCTGCGGTGGATGCCCCGATCCCACGGCCACCGCGACACTCAGACCGCCGGGCTCATCCTCGGGTTTCAGCGCCATGATGGCGTCGTCGAGGTTGATCGCGCCGTAGTGTGTGGTGCCGTCGAAGCGTGCGCGGATCAGCCCC
>JAAZYN010000404.1 GCA_014239625.1 Myxococcales bacterium
ACGGACCGCTGCGGAGGCGCTGCAGATCGCTCAGAGCGTCAACTACCCCATCATCGTGCGGCCGAGCTATGTCCTCGGCGGGCGGGCCATGGAGATCGTCCACTCCTACGAGGAGCTGGCGCGCTATCTGGACGAGGCCGTGAGCGTCTCGCCGGACCACCCGGTGCTCATCGACGAGTTCCTCGAGGACGCTGTCGAGCTGGACGTCGACGCTATCTGCGACGTCGACAAGGACGTCGTCGTGGTCGGGATCATGGAGCACATCGAGGAGGCCGGTGTCCACAGCGGTGACTCCGCGTGCTCGCTGCCACCGCATCAAGTGCCCGAGCCGGTGCTCGACATTATCCGAGACCAGACCGCCGCGCTGGCGCGCGAGCTTGGCGTCGTGGGCTTGATGAACGCGCAGTTCGCCGTGCGCGGGCGCACGGTGTACATCCTTGAGGTCAACCCCCGGGCGTCGCGTACCGTACCCTTCGTCTCCAAAGCCACCGGGGTGCCGGTCGCCAAGATCGCCGCGCGGGCGATCTACGGAGAGACGTTGTCGCAGATCGGGCTCGCCGAGGAGCCTCGGATCAGCCACACGGCGGTCAAGGACGTGGTCTTCCCGTTTAGCCGTTTTCCGGGAAACGACACGATCTTGAGCCCGGAGATGAAGTCGACGGGCGAGGTGATGGGCATCGACGCCAGCTTCGAGCGCGCCTTCTTCAAGGCCCAGAAGGCCTGTGGGTTCGGGCTTCCGCGCGCCGGGTGCGCGTTTTTGAGCGTCAAGGACAGCGACAAGCCCCTCATCCTCGGGGCCGCCAAGCGGCTCGTGGAGCTCGGGTTCTCTCTCATCGCGACCCGAGGCACCGCAGAGTACCTCCGTGAGCGCGGCGTCTCAGCCGATGTCGTCAACAAGGTGAGTGAGGGTCGCCCACATATTGTCGACAGGATGCTTTCCGGCGAAGTCCAGCTGGTGTTCAATACCACGGTCGGGCGCCGCTCCATCCTCGACTCCAGGGACATCCGTCGGACGGCGTTCAACAACGCTATCCCCTATCAGACAACAATCCCCGGAGCCTGGGCGACGGTCGCTGCGATCTTTGGGGTCGCCGCCGAGCCCAGCCCGCACGTGGCTCCGCTTCAGGAGCTGTACCAGCAGCAGTAACAACGATGTCGGATTCTTTCTTCACGACCACCCGTGGTCACGAGCAGCTCATCGCCCGCCTCAAGCACGTCAAAGAGGTAGAGCGCATGGACAACGTGCGCGATATCGAGGAGGCGCGAGCCCACGGCGATCTGAAAGAGAACGCGGAGTACCACGCCGCCAAGGAGAAGCAGGCCTGGATCGTGCACGAGATAGGGCTGTTGGAGGACAAGTTGGCCCGCGCTCGGGTGATCGATCCGTCCAAGCTCTCCGGCGACAAGGTCACCTTCGGATGCCACGTCACGGTGCTCAACATCGACTCCGATGACGAGACGGTCTTCCAGATCGTGGGCGAGGACGAGGCGGACATCAAGAGCGGCCTGCTGAACTACAAGAGCCCCCTCGCCAAGGCGCTGATCGGTAAGGAAGAGGGCGACGAGGTGCTCTTTCAAGCGCCCGGCGGCGAGCGGAACTACGAGATCGTCGAGGTCGCCTTCAAATAGTGGCACTGGTGACCGCAGCGGCGAGCGGATGGGTCGCCCTCGCCACATCGGATACTCGGTCTCCCTCCGAGACCGTGGAGCTGGCGCGGGTGGTCGCGGCGTTTCTGGAGCAGGGAGACGTGGTCTTGCTCGAGGGCGATCTGGGCGCTGGCAAGACCTTGTTCACCCGCGCGGTCTGCGCCGAGCTGGGTGTCGCCGACGGGGTGAGCTCCCCATCGTACGGGCTCGTGCACCGGCATGATGAGGGTCGCGTACCGATCGCGCATGTCGACCTGTATCGACTGACGGTGGACGACGAGGAGCTCGAGTCGGTGGGGATCCGTGACGTGTTCGACGGTGAGCTGTTGGTCCTCGTCGAGTGGCCGGAGCGCGCGCCGTGGCTGGCTGATGTGGCCAGTGTTCACGTCCACCTGGAGGACCTGGCGCCGCAGCGGCGGAGGGTTACGGTGTCGGTGCCGCGGGAGCACGCACCCGCTCGCGCTGATCTGGCGGCCGCCCTGACTCGACGGGGCCGTTGACGCCCCGCGCGTTATCCACGGAGGGGCCGGGGCCGAAGAAGATGTTGCTCACCAGGCTGACCGCGATAGGGATACACAGCCACAGCACCACCAAAAACCACAGGGCGATGGCTATCTTATGCCCCAACGACCTGGGTTTTCGGGGGCGCTGTGGCTGGGAGTCGGTGCTCTTGGATGGGGCGGTGGAGGCCATCGGTTCGACAGACCTACTTGACTGCGGGGCGCTCGTCCATCTTCTCTGCGCCTATGGCACGCGTATATCTCGACCATAACGCCACCTCACCGATGCGACCGGAAGCCGCCGAGGCGGTCCGCCACGTCAGCACAACCTGCTGGGGAAACCCGTCCAGCGTTCACGCGGACGGCCGCCGAGCCCGAGGGGTGATCGACGAGGCACGAGCGACCCTGGCGCGACTCATCGGGGCAGCGAGTCCGTCAGAGATCGTCTTCGTGGCGTCGGCGACCGAGGCCAACCATCTCGCCCTGGCGGGGGTGACGTCGATGGCCGGCGACCCGTGGCGGTTGATCACCTCGGCGGTGGAGCACCCTTCGGTCCTCGGAGCGGCGACACGCCTCGCGGAGTCGGGGCGCGTGGAGCTGGATATCCTGGAGGTCGATCGTCATGGGCGGGTCGACCCTGCTCACCTCGTCGAGCGTCTCGATACCCTGAGGCCCGGGGTGAGGGGGCTGGTCAGCATCATCCACGGAAACAATGAGACCGGTGTGCTTCAGCCCATCGCGGCGCTGACCCGAGCCGCTCACTCCGCGGGCGCGCTGGTTCACGTGGATGGAACTCAATCCATGGGGCGAGTGCCAGTCGAGCTGGGCGGTGACGACGGGGCGGATCTGCTGACCCTGTCGAGTCACAAGCTCGGGGGCCCGCGCGGCGCGGGGGCCCTCTACGTGCGTCGGGGCGCGCCCCTTCGAGCGGCGCTGGATGGAGGGCATCAGGAGCGGGGACGTCGCGCGGGCACCGAAGCCACCGGGGCGATCGCAGGGTTCGTGGCGGCCGTCGACTGCGCGCTGTCGGACCTGCGAGTCGAGGCCCCCCGCATCAGGGCGCTGACCGAGGCGCTCTGCGACGGAGTCATCGGCGCGGTTCCGGGCGCGCACGTCGTCGCGGAGGCTGCGCCGCGGCTGCCCAATACTCTCGCGATCGCGTTCCCCGAGTGCCGCGGCGACGAGCTGCTCGCTGCCCTCGATCTGGCTGGCATCTCCGTGGCGAGTGGTAGCGCGTGCGCGTCGGGGAGCTTGGAGCCGTCTCACGTCCTGTTGGCGATGGGCCTGAGCGAGCGGGTGGCGCGGTCAGTGGTGCGCTTCAGCCTGGGTTGGAGCACGCAAGCACACGATATCGAGCTTGTTTTGAAGCAACTCCCTGCTATTGTCGCGCGCTGTCGCGAATTCAACGCGGACGGGTTGGGCGGGTAACGATGAAGAGGCTGGAGAGGAGACGAACACGGGTCGTCGTCGCTATGAGCGGCGGCGTGGACTCGAGTGCCGTCGCCGGGCTGCTGGTCGAGCAGGGGCATGACGTCATCGGCGTGACCATGAAGCTGCACGACCTCAGCGACGACCCAGCTGCCCAGGCGGCCCTCGATAGCGGGTCGGAGGGCACGTGCTGCTCACTCGACGATGTCAGCGACGCTCGCCGCGTGGCCCATCATCTCGGGATCCCGTTTTACGTGTTCAACTACGAAAAGACGTTCAAGAAAGCGGTCATGGACGCGTTCGTCGACGCTTACGTCGCTGGCCGTACTCCAAACCCGTGCGTGCGCTGTAACGACGTCGTCAAGTTCCGGTCTCTGCTGGGGCGCTCCAAGAGTCTGGGCGCGGAGTTTTTGGCGACTGGGCACTACTGCAGGACGGACGTGCTCGCGGACGGCGGCGTCGGGTTGTTCGAGGGGCTGGATTCGGCCAAGGATCAGTCCTATTTCATGGCCGGGATCCCGCGGGCCGCGTTGCAGCGCGTCATCTTCCCCCTGGGGGGGATGCGTAAGTCCGAGGTGCGGGCCCACGCGAGTCGCATGGGGCTGCCGGTGGCTGATAAACCCGAGAGCCAGGAGATTTGCTTTATCCCCGACAATGACTACGCGGGCTTCGTGGAGCGGCACGGGGGCGACAGGTTGGCGGGGCCAGGCACGATCATCAGCGTCGACGGGCTGTCGCTGGGCCGGCACCGTGGGCTGCATCGTTACACCGTCGGGCAGCGCCGTGGGATCGGCGTGGCCGCCGCCGAGCCGCTCTACGTCCTGGAGCTGCGGCCTGCCGACAACAGCCTGGTGGTCGGCAGCAGAGAGGATGTGCAGGACGCAGAGGTCGCCGCAGCGGATCTCCGCTGGTTGGTGGATCCACCGGCCCGCGGGACCCGGGTGCGCGCGCGTATTCGCCATGGGTCGCAGGCGACCGCGGCGGTGGTCGAGGGTATCGACGAGGTAGCGCTTCGGCTCCGCTTCGATGAGCCGGTGCTGG
>JAAZYN010000405.1 GCA_014239625.1 Myxococcales bacterium
CTCGACGCACATCCCCCGCAGGGTGTCGGCGGCGATGCGTTCCTGGGACTCCTCGCGGGGTTGCTGGGACTCCTCGCGGGGTTGATCGTCGGAGCACTGGGTGGCGATGCGCAGGATGGGTGTAGACATGGGTTCCTCCAGCGACAACATTCACACGGAACCGGCTCGGCGTCAACTTATCTGTTGATTATTGCTTCTTGGGTGATGATCGGTCTCGAGGAGGTAGGGAACGATGGGGACTCGGTCTTGAGCTCGCCCTTGGACGTGGACGCAGAGCGCGCCGGCGGGAGGGAGCACGATGGTGACCTGGAGGCCGGTGAGGCCCACGAGGCGCGAGCACCAGCGGTGCAGGGTCTCTGGCCTGGGCCGGATGTGGCTCGTGGAGCCGGCCTCGACCAGGTAGGCCCAGATGTTGGGCTCCCGAATGCCGAGCAGGCGTGCTGTCGCCGCCTTGGAGGTCGCGTAGCCGTGCCGTTGCAGGACCCCGTGGAGGGCCTGCATGGGTGTGGGGTGAGGATCGGGTCTGCTCACCACCCGGTCTGTTGTTTGGAGAGTAGGGCGCCGATGAGCCCCGGCAGTGCGGTGCCCACCTCCCGCTGGTCAGGCCCAGTTTGGGCCAGCCCCTCCTGCTCGTGGAGGGCTTGGGTGCGGGCCTGGGGGGTGAGCGCGTTGATGTCGATGAGGATGCTCAGCTGGGGAGGCATGGGCACATTTCCCTGGAGCGGGTTCTGGCTCTGGCCGGTAGGCAGTACCACCTCGGGGAGGTCGGACTCGTTTAGGATCCCAGGCGGCAACACGGCCATCAGGCGGATCACCCGGCTCCCCCGCGGAAACTGCGGGTGGGCGCCCACTAGGTCTGAGACCTCGTAGGAGTGGGCGGGCATTGTGAAGGCGGCGTACTGCGGGACGACTGCGGCAGGGGGATCGAGGGTATGTTCGGACATCAGGGTTCTCCGTGGAGGTGAGCGTGTCGAGAGCCACCAGATCTTATCGTCATAGGTGGCACTCGAGCAACGGTCGGGTTCGGCTGCGTGAGTGGCCGGGGGTTCAGGTCCGCGTGCCGCGCGCCGCCCTCGAGCTGCTGTCTCGCTGGCTCACTGAGCCGGTGACCATCGAGGTGGTGCCACGCGCCGCTGTTCGCCAGCTCTGGCGGCGGGACAACGGCGGCAGCCGATTCCCTGGCCACTACGCCTTCCGCGCCTACACCAGAGATCACCACGTCCGCCTGGTCAGCGACGGCACCGAGACCTCGGCCTCGTTGACGTGGCTCCTGTTGCATGAGCTCGCCCACGTCCTGGTGAACGAGAGCCCGATGTTGAACGAAGCGCTGCGAAGCGTCCCCAAGCCGCGTGGCTACCTCACCAGCGATGCGGCCCACGAGGCCTGGCCGGAGGAGAAGCTCGCCAACCTCGTCGCCGACCAGTTTTCGTGCCGGGTGGGTTCTCGGCCGGGCTTGGATCGTCTATGGTGGCGCCGTCGCGTCGAGCGCCTGGTCAGGCCTTTCGCCCGTCAGGGGTGATCATCTTCTGGCCCCTTGGGGTATAGATCGCACCGTCACGGCCGGCGTATGGGATCTGAGACGTGTCGACAGGGCGTGAGCCTCCGCCCGACCGGCCGCCGCCAGCCGCTCGGAACCTTGGTGCCAAGGGAGCTGTCACCTGCTTGACCATGGGTGGTGCGGCCTCACATGAGGTGCAGCTGGGAAGACCGAGGTCGGACATCTTCTGGAGCACTTCTCGTCGATCCCCACACTCTGGGCACTTGTAGTCATAGAGCGGCATTTGGGCACCTTTCTTGCACGGGCGGTGACACGAGGGTAACATGCGCCTGTACACCGGTGCAGCTGGGTCACCCTCTGCTGGGATTCTTCGAGACAGGCGCGGTACGCCGCTCAATGATGGACCCAGCTCCATCGGTTACATCTTGATGTGGCTGGACAGCCCGCCCCCCCCACCCAAAGGTCAAGGGTGGGGGGGGCATCGTTGTTCATGGCTCCAGTCCCGCCTTCTGGGCCTCGGCTGCCGTGAGCTGCCGCTTGTCCATCATCCACGTCACACGCCCCCCCAGGAGTACGCGCCTGGTGAGCAGATCGCTGTTCTCGACCAGCGTCCGCATTGCCTGGCGCTCAGCCTTGGTGTGTCGTCCCCCCAGCCTCTTCAAGAAACGGTCCTGAACGACCCGTTGGCCGTCTTGGCCAGCGTGTCTAACCCTCCAGTAGTCGGTGTGGCTGGAGAAGAGGAACTTGATGTCCCGTGCGAGCCGGCCGCGCTGGCGCAGCGTGTCCAGGGCATCGAGGACAGGCTTCATGGCAGCAAAGTAGAGCTCGACGTCCTCCGCCATGTTCCCGGTCCACCGTGGGTATAGATTGACGTTGAAGGTGTCCCCGTCTTCGTTGGTGAGCTGGATCGCGATGCCGCGATGACCCTCCCAGAAGGGGGTCGCGTACATCCACAGGTCTTCGCGGGCCAGGTCGCCAGTGGGGCCAGGGGGTCCGGCATAGGCCCAGAAGAGAGACCCGACCATCCAATCGTCGTCGAGTCTCCAGTTGGAGGCATGAGCCAGATCCTGGCGCACGCCTGGCGGTGGCGGAGGGAGTGCGATCCCCCACGCCGGGGGGTTGGCTCGGTACGCAGCGATGATCGCCTGCGTGAACTCGAGTTGGTCGTGGTTGGCTGAGCCGCGGCGACCGAACCCAGCCGCAGCTGCGAGCGCGGCCACACCCCCGAGCGCCAGGTGGGTGCCGTTCATCCGCTCACCTGGCTGGTGGCTTGCTGTACCGCAGCCCCCTTGTCGTGGCTCATCAGCTCGTCGAACATGCTCATGGGGGCCTACTTTTGCGCTGCCACGCTCGGGGGCGTACCCCTGAACCACAGGTCGTACCAGGTGATGGCCTGGGCGGCGTCGGTGACGGGCTGCCAAGGGTCGCCATGGACCAGCGGTCGGCCGCGCTGGCGCTCCACCTCGTCCACCCACTCCACGAAGCTGAGCTGGGAGGCCGCGGGCGCCTGGCGGACCTTGGCCTGCTGTCGCATCCGCTGGCCGGTCGCCACATCCTGGGTCTGGGCCCCCGCAGGAGCACGGGAGCCCTTGCGGCGGTCCTGGCGCAGCTCGGTGGCCCCTGGGTAGGGGCGGCGGGCGACGAAGAGGACGTGAGCGCCGGCATCGGTGGGGTGGGTGCGGACCTCAGGGTGCCACATCGACGGGTCCAGTTCGGCCTGCTGGCGGATGTGTGCAGCGATCTGCTGCGCCTCGGCCGGCTTCATGGGGCCCATCTGCCAGGCGCGCATCGGCTGGACGAGCTGCCGTCCGTGCCGGCGCCCTGGCCGCGGCCCAGGGGCTCGGGCCGGGTCGAAGGACAGCTCGCGCCCAGCGCTGCCCTGGGCGTCCTTGGCAGCCTGCCTCTCGCGCTGGTGGTCCCGGAGGGCGAGCCAGCTGATGCCGCCCACGGCGAGGAAGGCGAGACTGGCGCCGGTGAACTCGACCTTCATGTTGCCCACAGCCCCCCGGAGTAGCCCTGCCCTTGCAGCCACTCCTGTGTGATCTCAGGCGTGGGCGTGTAGGCCCACATCATCAGCGCCAGGTGGCGGCGGGATGGCATCGCGGCGCCGACCGGCCCCTCAGACCACAGAGCTTCACCTCGGTGAGCCACCTGGCCCGTGTGCCGCTTGATGAATGCTTGGCGCCGCGGACCCCACCTCTGCTCACTGTAGGGGTCGACCGCGTCTTGGAGCTCGCGGTAGCCACGCACGAGCTCGTAGGCCCGCACGAACCCGCGGCTGCTGCGGGCGACCCTGGAGACCCCTGCGTCGGACGCGGCCGGCTCTGCGGCCCGCACGGCGTCCAAGGTCATCCACCGACTCGAGGTCGGCCAGGTGTCCGGGGAGGGGGCGATGGCGGGGGCCTGGGCCCGCGAACCCAGACGTGAGGACGCAGCAGCCATGCCTGCGATGATGGCGATGCTCCCCAAGGCGAGCGCCTCTCCCGATGGGCGGTACTGGGTCACGGCTGCTCTAGGATGGGGATGGCGACCGGGCAGCAGGTCTCGGTCATGCCGAGGTCGGTGATCTTCCAGTGTCCCACGTCGTCCCGCATGACGTTCTCGCCGTGGATGTCGTAGATGAAGAGGGAGTGCCCGGCGGTGGCCTGCAGCGTCTCGAGGAGGCGGTCAGCGTGGGCCTGCCCGTCCTGCACCGAGCGGAAGCGCCTGACCACCTTGGCGACCTTGGCCTCGACCGTGTAGGGCGCCCGCAGGCCTGAGCGGGCCGCCCCGCGGCTCCCGAGCAGCGCATCGTCAATGCGCTCGACAAGCTGGCACTCACTCCGACTCAGCTTCTGGCAGCGCTCCATGACAATGACGTAGAGGGGTCGGTCCCGTTTAGCCCTCGGCAGTACGATCATCACGCAGCTGACCTGGGCCAGCGAGGGGAGATCGCTCCAGGCCAACTCACCTTGAGCCACCATGTCGAGCAGGTAGGCCCAGGCCGCGGCCTCGGTCTGGTCGCCGGAGATCTTGACTACCTGGTCGGGCTCGCCCTCGATGCTGAAGACTTCGGCGTAGCGGCCCTTGCCGACCGGACGGCCGACGTAGATCTTGTGCTGGCGGAGCAGCTC
>JAAZYN010000406.1 GCA_014239625.1 Myxococcales bacterium
CGTCGGCAGGATCGAGCTCTTCGAGGCGGTGGGCCACAGCGGAAAGCGCGTGATGACCGCCCCGGGCGAAGACGTCGAGCTGCGCTGGAAGGTCGTCGCCGTGGGTGAAGGCAGCGAGCCCATCACGTGTAACCTGCGTCCGCCCGGCGCGCCCGTGGAAGCGGAGGGAACCGCAAAGGTCTCGCCCAAAAAGCAGACGACCTACGCGTTGGCGTGCAAGCGGGGTGAAGACAGCAAGGAGGTGGGGGCGAGGGTGACCGTCGTGGCCAGCGACGGTCCGGCCATCGCGTCGTTCGACGTGGACAAGAGCATCATCGAGCCGCCCGGCGGCGACATCACGCTGACGTGGAAGGCGGCGCGCTCGGACGGCTGCAAGATCATGGCCCACACCAACAGCCTGTCGGGCCCCGGCTATTACATGTTCTTCGCCTACGCGATGCTGATCACGGCGGTCCTCTTCGTCTTCGTGGCGATCTGGTACAAGCCGCAGACCTTCATCCAAGATGAGGTGTCGGCTGAAGCGCAACTGGCAGCGCAGGGGGACGGAGCCCCCGACAGCTCGAGCTAATCCCAGTGGCCGGGCGCCTGCGGCCCGCTCGGGCTTGAATGGACGCTGCCAGCCCTGCGCCCCTGGCCCTTGTCAGCGACACCGGCCGCTCGCCGATTCCGAGCCAGATGCAACCGCACTCGGGCAATAGCATGCGCCCCACACACGTCCGCAAAGCCAGTAGACCTGACCACCAAACGCTGCTAGAGCGGGGGGCCGAGATGCATCCCACCGCCGACAACCATGGGAGAACCCAATGACAGCACCTCTTCGCGTCGCGATTACCGGAGCCGCCGGCCAGATCGGCTACAGCCTTCTTTTCAGAGTCGCCTCGGGCGAGATGCTCGGCCCTGATCAGCCCGTCATTTTGCAGCTGCTCGAGCTGCCGGTGGCCCTCGACGCGCTCAAGGGCGTCGCCATGGAGGTCACCGACTGTGGCTTCCCGCTGGTCCGCGACATCATCTGCACCGATGATCAGGCCACCGCCTTCAAGGACGCTGACATCGTGCTCTGCGTCGGCTCCAAGCCGCGCGGCCCGGGCCAGCTCCGAAGCGACCTGATCAAAGCCAACGGGCCCATCTTCACCGGCCAGGGCCAAGCCATCGACGCCAACGCGTCGGCCGACTGCAAGGTCCTGGTCGTCGGCAACCCCTGCAACACCAACTGCCTCATCGCCATGTCGCAGGCCAAGCGGATCCCCAAGGAGAACTGGCACGCGATGACGCGGCTCGACCAGAACCGCGCCGTAGGCCAACTCTCCAACGCCGCGGGCGTGTCCGCCGGCGACGTCAAGAACGTGTTCGTGTGGGGTAATCACTCGCCGACGATGGTCCCGGATATCACCCACGGCACGATCGGCGGTGAGGCCATCGCCGACGTCGTCGACGGCGGCTGGCTCGCCGACAGCTTCGACCAGACCGTCCGCACCCGGGGGAAGGCCATCATCGCCGCCCGCGGCAAGAGCTCCGCGGCGTCCGCGGCCAACGCAGCCATCGACCACGTCCACGACTGGTTTTTGGGAACCGGCCACAACGACTACGTCTCGATGGCGGTGTGCTCCGACGGATCCTACGGCGTGCCCGAGGGGCTCATCTTCTCGTTCCCCTGCAAGATCACGGGCCGCGGGACCTACGAGATCGTTCAGGGGATCGAGGTCAGCGGCGAGGTCCGAGAGCGCATGCAGAAGACCATCGACGAGCTCGTCAGCGAGCGAGAGGCCGTGGCCGACCTGCTGTAGACGGGCGCTCTTTCGCCGGATTGACGGTTCCGGCTATACTCTCAGCGTCCGACTCGGAGGTCCGAACATGAAACTACGAACCGGGAACGTGGTGGCGTTGCTCGCCGCGCTTCCATTGACGCTGGGGGCACTGAACGCGATGGCCGCGTGTAATGAGCCCGGTGAAACCTCGCCGACCCACGATGACCTCCCGTTCGGCTTCCAGGACACCACCACCACCAACCCGCCGCCCACCACCGACACGTCGGCGCCGAGCGACACCCCCGTGACGCAGGACAGCGGCCCGGCGGAGCTGCCGGTGGTCGGTGTCGGGATGTGCAACGGGACCCCCGGCGATAAGCCCATCATGTCGGCGTGCGCCGACCACTGCGAGTGCATCACGGGGTACTGTTACGACGAGAACTATCTCGGTAGCGGCTTCAGCTTCTGCAGCATGGACTGCATGAACCCATCGATCGGTGAATGTTCGGGCCTCCAGCATCCCGATCCGGAGCAGCAGGGGGTTCAAAAATACGGATGCCTGCAGCTGACGTCCCTCAAGACCGATTACGAGCTGACCAAGACACGTATCTGCGCGCTCCGATGTGAGAGCGTCGACGAGTGCAAGCAGTATTCGAGTCAGTACGATCAGTGCGGCAACTACTCCGGCGACAACGCCACCATGTGGGAGGGGCACACCATCGCCGCCTTCGCCACCTGCCTGATCTCATCGGCGATCAGCCCCGACGAACCCTGACCGGAAGACGGCGCGCCATGAGTAGCGTTCAGGTCGGCCGACCCGCTGGGCTGCCTCGCAGCTGTGGGTGACGCAGGCCACCTTCGCGGCGCCGCGCGCCCGCCCGCTTTGCCGCCGCGAGTGCGCGTGATGCCGGTGGGCCCTCGCGCCGTGTATGTCTACTGGGACATCGCTGACGGGGGCGCCGAAAGCTGGGAGGTGAGCGCGCGGCGCGACGACGACGACGCGGTCCTTCATCGCTTTACCGTGCCGGGATCGGGCAGCGACGGTTGGGCACAGGTCCCTCCGGACACGCGCGGGAGGCTGACGCTTCATTGCCTGCTGCGAGGGGAGCTGCTGCACGTCGCCACGCTGTCCTTTGCGACACCTCCCGTCCTCGTGGCCGGCGCCAACGCTTCGAGCTGGTTGCGCTTGGCGGGTGACCACGGGTTCGTGGAGGCGGACCGCCCACAAGGCTCACAGGCGCCCATCCAGGGGCGTGCGCTGGGCGCGTCGAGCGAGCACCGAAGGCGACGCTGATGTCTCCGTCCGGTCGCTTGGCGTTTGTTCTGCACGCCCACCTACCGTGGGTGCGGCATCCCGAGCACGATCACTTCATGGAGGAAGACTGGCTGTGCGAGGCGCTCACCGAGAGCTATCTCCCCCTGCTAGCCATGCTGGACCGTTTCGCCGCGGAACGTGTGAGAGCGCCTTTCACCCTGTCGATGACGCCTCCACTGTGCGACATGCTCACCGACGAGCTGCTGCGGACACGCTACAGCGAGCGTCTTGATGCCCTCACCGCGCTGGCGGAGCGCGAACACATGCGCCGCCGGAGCACGCCGTTCGGCGACGCGACCGAGCATTATGTCCAGCAGCTCCACGCCGCGCGCCAGCTCTGGACGCGTCTTGACGGCGACCTCGTCAGCGCGTTCGCTGAACATCAGCGCGCAGGGCGGATCGATCTCGTCACCTGCACCGCCACCCATGGGCTGCTCCCCCTGATGGCCACACCCGAAGGCCGCTTCGCACAGGTCCAGACGGCGTGTGACAGCTACCGCCATCATTTTGGATGCAGCCCGCGCGGGATCTGGCTCCCCGAGTGCGCCTACGCTCCCGGCGTCGACGACGTGTTGGGGGCGGCCGGGCTGCGATACTTCATCGCCGACACGCACACCGTGACGCTGGCGCGCCCGCGTCCTCATTTCGGTCACCTGCGGCCCGTGGTCACCCGTTGTGGGGTCGCCGTGTTCGCGCGCGACCCTCAATGCTCCGCAGAGGTGTGGAGCACCGAGCACGGGTTCCCGGGCGACGCCGCCTACCGAGAGTTCTATCGCGACCTCGGATGGGAAGCAGACCGTCAGGAGCTGACCGAGATCTTCGGCGACGGGCCGCGACGGGACGTGGGGATCAAATTGCACAAGATCAGCGGAGCGGTGCCGCTCGCTGATAAGGAACCGTACGATCCGGCGGCGGCTCGAGCCCGCGCCATCGAGCACGCGCGTGACTTCGTCGACGCTAGGCGCGGGCAGATAGCGACGCTGTCTTCCGCTCACCGGTTCGCGCCGCTGCTGGTCGCTCCTTACGACGCGGAGCTGTTCGGTCACTGGTGGGCCGAGGGCCCCACATGGCTCGATGAGTCACTCCGGCTGCTCGCGGTCGACCCCGACATCGAGCTGACCACCCCCGAGCGATTTCTTGGCGCGGGGCATCCCCTGCAGCAGGTCAACCCCATCGCCTCGACCTGGGGCCGAGGCGGCGACTTCAGCGTGTGGCTCGGCGCCGCCAACGCCTGGCTGTACCGAGAGCTTCACCGTGCCGAGGAGCGCTTCGTCCGGCTTGTCCGCTCGCGCGCTAACGTCCGGCCCCTCATTCGTCGGGCCCTCAACCAGGCGGCCCGCGAGCTGCTGCTGGCGCAGTCCAGTGATTGGGCGTTCATGATGACCATGGGGACGACCGCGCAATACGCGGTGGAGCGAACTCGAGAGCACGTGGTGAACGTCGATGAGATCTGTGCAGCTGTTGACGCGGGCAGCCTGGACGTGGGTCGACTGACCCAGCTCGAGAAGCGCAACAGCGTATTTTCTCAGATCGATTTC
>JAAZYN010000407.1 GCA_014239625.1 Myxococcales bacterium
TCAGGGTCTCAAGCCGCGGTGCGGAGCTATGTGACGGTGTTGATGGAGATGCCCAACACCACGCCGTTTACAACGGTGCGTTACGAGATCATGGATCGAGGCCCCGCCGTCAGCGCCGTGCATCGGCGCGAGCTCCCCAACTACGGCGAGTCGCTGCACGCGATGGCGTTGCTGACGGAGTCGGAGGCGGCGTCGGTGTTCGGGACGCTGCGCGCCAACGATGCGTTACGCCTCAAAGACGCGCTGACGACAAAACCGCCTGTAGGGGCGGTGACCTGGCGGGTGGAGCTGCTCATAGACGGCACACCGCATACCTTCAAGGTCACCGACCCGCCCAACCAGATGGACCGGCGGTACCAAAGGATCGTCTCGGCGGTGCGCCGGGTCGTTAAGACTCATGCGGGCGAGCCGCCGCTTCGCAATGTCTTCTTCGGGAACACCAAGATCGGCATCGTCAATGTCCTGTCGATCCCGGTAGCGCGGGTGTTCGTCGACGGCTTCGACACCAAACTGGAGACCCCGATCTTCGGCTACGAGGTGTCGAGTGGCGAGCACGTCCTGCGCCTCAAGACGCGGGACGGGCTGTACGACAAGAGCTACAAGGTGCGCGTGGGAGCAGCCGGTACGACCCGCCTCGCGGTGGACTTGCGATGAGAGACACCCGCGCAGGATGGCCTCGCCTGGCGCTTCTCGGTGCCGTTGGGGTGCTCACCTGGTGGGGCACCACCCAGCTCGTTCCGGACGCGAGCTCCCTCGCGCAAGGCTCTTTCCAGAAGTTGGGCCGCGCCGTCGTCCCCGACGTCCTCCCCTCTGCCGATGGTGGCCAGGTGGTCATCGCGCGCGTGGAGGGGGACTGGGGGCCCGATTGTCAGTCCGCCCTCGCGCCGATCCTCGCCAAGCTCGTCGTGGTCGACGCTGCCGCCGGCAAGGGCACCTTACGCATCACGTGCCAAAAGGAGGGCCAGGAGCTGGCCCTCACCGCGACGTACGAATCCGGCCAGCTGATAGCGACGGGCGACGACAAGGGAACGCCGGAGTCGACGAGCGCCAGCAAGAAGACGCGCCTGCCCGACAACACGAGCCTCTTGCCTCCCTTGCTGGCCGTCATCGTCGCTTTCGCCACGCGCCGGGTGATCGCGTCGCTGCTCGCGGCCATCGTGCTAGGCGCGATGCTCGTCAGCGAGTTCGATGTCTGGGAGACCATCGAGTTGACTGCGACCAGCTACATCTGGTCGGGGGCCAGCGACTTCTTCAACCTCTACATCTTCGGGTTCACGTTAGCCCTGGTGGGCGCGATCCACATCTGCATCGCGATGGGCGGCATCCAGGGAATCATCCTCGCCATCAGCAGGTTCGCGACGAACCTCAAACGCACGCAGATCGCCACGGCTCTGTTGGGAATGGCGGTCTTTTTCGACGACTATGCCAACACCGTCATCGTGGGCTCGTCTGCCCGGCCCTTGACGGACGCGCAGCGGATCAGCCGCGAGAAGCTGGCGTACATCGTCGACTCCACCGCCGCGCCGGTGGCAGGGGTCGCCGTGGTATCGACCTGGATCGGCTACGAGATCGGGCTGTTTGCCGGGGAGATCGACTCCTTCTCGCACATCGCGAGCAGCGGCTACGACTTCTTCTTCGAGGTGCTTCCATACCGCTTCTATTGCTACTTCGCGGTCGCGCTCGTCTTCATCATCGCCCTCACCGGTCGCGACTTTGGCGCCATGTACAAGGCGGAGGTGCGCGCACGGAGCGGCCAAGTGGCGCCAAAACAAGCGCGCACCCTCAGCGGCGCTCGCCTCACCGAGACCTACCCGAAAGAGGGGGCGCCGCCGCGCTGGCTCAACGGCGTCATCCCCCTGGCCACGGTGCTGCTGGGCGCGTTCGTCGCGTTCACGTGGGTGGGCTCCGGGCGTCTCGCCGAGAAGGGGCGCGAGATCGTTTGGTACAACCTGTCGGACTTGGGAGACGCGTTCAGCGCAGTCGGCGACGACAACATGATGATCCTGTTCTGGGCTTCCATCGGGGGCAGCCTGGTGGCCTTTGCGCTGGCCTTCGCTCAGAGGCTGCTGACGGTCGACGAGGCGCTGACCGCGTTTTGGCGGGGAGTGCGGTCGATGCTGCCCGCGATCCTCGTCTTGATCCTTGCGATTGGCATCCGAAACGTCACGGTCGAGATGGGCACCGAGCGTTTTCTCGCCGCGCTGCTCAGCAACACGGCTCTGTGGAGCCTCCCGCTGCTGGTCTTTGTGTTGGCGGCGGGCGTCGCCTTCGCGACCGGGACGAGCTGGGGCACCATGGGCATCCTGTTGCCCGTCGCCATCCCTCTCGCGGCGTCGCTGGTGGCGTCTTCGGGCGCCGAGAACATGGACATCATCATCATCCTGGTGGCCGGCTCCGTCCTCGACGGTGCCATCTTCGGGGACCACTGCTCGTTGATCTCAGACACCACCGTCATGAGCTCGATGGCGTGCTCTTGCGACCACATCGAGCACGTCCGGACGCAGATCCCATATGCGCTCTTGGCCATGGGCGCCGCCGGCGTCGCCTACCTCCTGGTGGCGGTCGAGGGCGGATTGGTGCCGGTGTGGCTGTGCTACATCATCGGTTTGGCCTTGATGGTCGCTTTTGTTCGATTCCGCGGGCGGGTGGCGACCCGTCCGACACCGCCATAGCGCTGCCGGGACGTCATGCTCCATCGAGGTCAGCTGCGCCCCTCTACCCTCGCGGGGACCTGGTACCCGGCGGACCCCGACACGCTGGAGACGAGCGTGCGGCGTTACCTCGCCGCGGGAGCTCGCCCGCCGATGGCGGTGGCGCCGGCGGCGATCGTGTCGCCTCACGCCGGCTATGTGTACTCCGGCCCGATCGCCGGGGTAGCGTGGGCGGCGGCCGCAGGCGTGTCGCCGGGGCGGGTCGTCATCGTGGGTCCGGCTCATCGGGTGGGCTTTGACGGGATCAGCGCCGGCGATTTCTCGGCCTATCGCTGTCCGCTAGGTGATCTCCCGGTGGACCGCTCGCTCATCGCCGAGTTGGAGCATCGAGGGCTGCTGAGCGTCGCTCCCGCGGCTCACGAGCGCGAGCACTGTGTGGAGATCATGCTGCCCTTTGTGGCCGTGTGCTTCGGCGCTGAGACCCCGATCGTCCCGCTGTTGGTAGGGCGCGCTGGTGAGCTGCAGGTGGTCGATGTCCTCGACCGGTGCGTTCGCGTCGGCGATCTCCTGGTCGTGTCCACCGACCTGTCGCATTTTTTGCCCTACGCCGCCGCTTGCGCTCGTGACCGCGCCACCCTCGCCGGGGTGGCGCGAGGCGAGACAGCGCATCTGGATGGGGAGTCGGCCTGCGGTCACCGAGGCCTCGCCGCCGCTTTGGCGCTGGCCAGACGGCGCCGCTGGCGGGTCCAGCTGCTCGACTACCGCAACTCGGGCGACACCGCCGGCGACCGGGGGCGAGTGGTGGGCTACGGCGCGGCAGCCCTCGTCCCCTCATAAACGGTGTGGTACGAGACTAAACCGTGAACGGCACCGTGAAACATGCCCCGGATGGATCCGGCCGCGCCATGCGCCGCGATCGCTTCGCCGCGCCGCGGATGGCTCGTGCCCTGTCGGTCTCTGGCGTCCTGCCACGGGACGCGCGACCGGGGCGGCTCCTCATCGGAGACGCGGCGGCGGCCGAGGCTGCGTCGTGACCATCGCTGCCGAACCCGCTCCGGGTACACCCGGCCGCCTCGCGCGTTACGCGGGGATCATGGTGTTGGTGGCGGCGTGCGCCCTGTCGCTCGCGGGCGTCATCGCGCGGGACGCTCGGCAGGGCCTGATCCCCACCGACGACGCTATCGCGGCAGCGGTAAAACAGGTCCGCGATGGCTATCGAGATGGCGATCAGGTGCGGGTCGTGCCGTCTTGGGTGGAGCGCCTGTGGCACCCCCTGAACGTCGGCTCCGGAGGCGTCCCCGCCAAGGCGCTGCACCACGGTCACCGGGTGGATCCGGTGGAGCTGCTGAGCGCCAAGCGCGTTTGGGTCATCGCGACGTATGGTGAGCCCGCGGCGGTTGATTTCGATGGGCTGGAGCTTGGTGAACCACTGCAACGCGTGGACGTCGGGTCCGGGGTGACGGTCGCCCTGTTTGACGTCCCGACGCGGTCGTCCATCGCGCGCATCACCGACCAGGTGGGGCGCCTGAAGGTGTCCCGCAAGCCCCTCGCGGGGCGGGCGCGACGCTGCACATTGAAGGGGGCTGTGCATCGCTGCGGCAAGTCCTGGCAGAACGTGCGCACCAAGCGCGGCGACGTCTTTCATCGACCCGTCAACTGGTTGTCCACCGTGCCTGGACCGAGCACCACGGCGCTGATCATCGAGTGGCCTCTCTCCTCACCTGGCGCCAAGACGCTGATCGTCCGGGCCGGCCTGGGCCTCAAGGCGATGCGGGACGCCAACGGCGGCATCGTCACCCTGCGCGTCTTCGTCGACGGCGCCCTGGGCGGGCAGCTCATGCTGGCACCTCATCGCTATGCGCTCAAGCGGCTGCGGCTCGATGTGTCCCCGACGTCGAAGGTGCGGTTCGAGCTGTCCACCACCGATCACAAGGCG
>JAAZYN010000408.1 GCA_014239625.1 Myxococcales bacterium
CTGCCCGGTGACGAGGTTGTGCGAACCAGTGCGGTCGTCACCGTTCGGATTGCCGAGCTCGTTGTAGCCGACGATGAGGTTGCCCAGCCCGTCGACGGCGCCACCGGTCGAGTGCGAGCCATTCACGATCTGCAGGTTGGCGCCCTCGATGCGAATGGTTGTGACCGAGCCGCCCAGGCCATCGAGGAGCGACGCGAAGAGCTGCTGGCCACGGCCAACGCGACCCAGCCTCGGCTGGTCGCGCGCGGTGGCGGGGCATGCAAGATCGTCGCGCGGCGCTTCCCAAAGACCGCGGCCGGCCCGATGTTGGTGGTCCATGTCCACGTCGACGTGTGCGACGCCATGGGCGCCAACCTGGTGAACGGTATCGCCGAGACCCTGGCCCAGGAGGTCGAGCGCCTCAGCGGCGGCAAGGCGTTGTTACGGATTTTGAGTAATCTGGCCGACCAGCGAATCGTCGAAGCCACCGGCTACGTCCCGCTGGACAAGCTGGGCCGCCCCCAGCTGAACCTGCGCGGCGCCGACGTGGCGGATCGGATCACGGCGGCCAGCGTATTCGCCGAGGTGGACCCTTACCGAGCGGCGACGCACAACAAAGGGATCATGAACGGAGTAGACGCCTTCCTGCTGGCCACGGGGCAGGATTTCCGGGCGGTGGAGGCGGGGGCACACGCATTCGCCGCGCGGCACGGTTTCTACTCGGCTATGGCGACCTGGCGGCGGCGCGACGACATGCTCGTGGGACACCTCACGATACCCATGCAGGTGGGCGTCGTCGGCGGGGTCGTGAAGGTCCACCCGGTGGTCAAGGTGTTGCTGAAGGTGATCGACGCCACCACAGCGGCCCGCGTCGGCCGCATCGCCGCAGCCGTTGGGCTCGCTCAGAACCTGGCGGCGATCATGGCGTTGGCGACGGAGGGGATCCAACGCGGCCATATGTCGCTGCATGCCCGAAACATCGCTGCGGCTGCTGGGGCGCGCGACGAGGACATCAGCGCCATCGTCGCCGAGATGATCCGTCGAAGAGCCATCAACCACGCGGCAGCCGAAGCGATCCTTCAGGAGACCGCCGCCCTTCGAGCTCAGGACGCGCTCAGCGTGACCGAGCTGCAGGCCCTTCGGGAGCGCTGCTGGCCCGAGGTGGAGTCGGTCATCGAGCGGGCCATCAGTGACGATGGCGACACCGGCGTCGTCAGCTTCGGCGAGCTGGCGAACTACCAGCTCGGCACGGGCGGCAAGCGACTGCGGGCGACCATCGCGCTGGCCATGTACCAGGCCTTCGGCAAGAACCCCTTGGACGTAGCGCCCTTCGCCGCGGCGATGGAGCTGCTGCACAACGCCACCCTGGTGCACGACGACCTTCAGCAGCGCGACCCTTCGCGGCGGGGCAAGGACGCCGCCTGGGTCGCGTTTGGCATGGAGCAGGCGATCAATCTCGGCGACGGGCTCTTCTACGCAGCGCTCAAGTGTCTGCAAGAGCTCGGGTTCCCCCCGACCCGCCGGGATCAGCTGACGCAGATGGTGGTCAACTACATGCTGCGGATCGTGAAAGCCCAGATCTCCGACCGCAGCGTCCAGAGCACCGGAGACGTCGGGCCCGACGCGTGGCTCCGGCTCTCCCGGGATCGCATCGGCGGCCTGTTCAAGCTCGCCGTGGTGGGCGCGTCGGTGCTCGCCGACGCCGACGAGGCGACGTGCGCGAAGCTGGAGGCCTGCGGTGAGCACCTGGGCGTCATCTTCATGGTGCAAGACCAGCTGCTGGACCTCATGGGGCTGGCGCCGGGTCAGACCGGCCACGCGGTGGTCGACGGCAAGCTGAACCTCCTGACCACCTACGCCCTGCACGCCTCGGGCCCGGAGACGGGCCGCGAGCTGTGGGAGATCCTGCAGAAGCCGGCCATCGACACCTCCGAAGAGGACGCCAACCGCGCGCTGGCCCTGCTCGAGAGCGCAGGCGCCTTCGACTACGCGATGAGCATCGTGCGTGAGCACCACGGTTACGTCGAGACCCTGACCCAGGGGCTGGCATCCTCACTGCAGCGCTTCCTTCGGGGCCTCACCGAGATCGTGCTGCTGCCGGTGGTCCAACGGGCTGAGGCGGCCAAGCAAACGAAGGGCTCCCCAGGCCTGGACGACGTCGCCGATTAACGTCCGCCGCCGCGTTGGCATCAACCCCGTGTATGAGCATGGGATACGCGATGGCGCGCCACCTGTTGGCGCGGACCGGATTTGGTGGGCGCCCCGCCGAGATCGAGGCCACGGCCCGCCTCCCTCTGGCCAAGGCCGTCGACGGCCTCCTGGCCACCCTGCGGACCACCCACGCGACCGTGGCGCCGACCTTCGTCCACGAGCCCCCGCCCTCCCCCGAGGTGCGGCGCTCCATGCGCCGTGAGCTGCGCAAGACCTACCGACGCCACGGACGACAGCTTCAAGCGTGGTGGTTGCGCGAGATGGTCCACACGGACTCGCCCCTCACCGAGCGCCTGGTGGTGATGTGGCACAACCACTTCACCTCGGACCTGCGCAAGGCGCGCTGGCCGGTGCATCTTTACCGTCAGAACGGGACCCTGCGCCAGCACGCCGGGGGGAACTTCAAGGCGCTGCTCACCGCCGTCCTGCGGGACCCCGCCATGTTGCTGTACCTCGACAACCAACACAACCGGGTCGGGCGCCCCAACGAGAACATGGCGCGGGAGCTGTTGGAGTTGTTCACGCTCGGTCTCGGTCACTATTGCGAGCGGGACATCAGAGAGACGGCGCGGGCGCTGACGGGCTTGAGGGTCGACAGGCGCACCGGCCGGACGGTGCTCCGGCGGCGGCTGCACGACCCGCATGACAAGACCATCTTTGGCGCGCGCGCGCCGTTCGGGGCGATGGACATACCGGACCTCCTGCTGTCCCAGACGCGCACCGCCGAGCACATCGCGGCGCGCGTGTACCGCGAGTTCGTGGGGCGTCAGCCCGAGCGCCCGGAGCGCAGACGACTGGCCGTCGTCTTTCGCGACGCCGGCTATGGGATCCGCCCGCTGCTCCGGGCGGTCCTGCTGTCGCCGGGCTTCGTGCACCCGGCCTCCTTCGGGACCAGCGTCCGGTCCCCCGTGGAGCTGCTGGTGTCGACCCTGCGCGTGCTCGATCTCCCGGTGCGCGAATGGGGCGCCGTCGCGCACGCCTGCAGGCGCCTCGGCCAGGCCCTGTTTCAGCCCCCCAACGTCAAAGGGTGGCCGGGCGGCACGGCCTGGATCCAAGCCGCGTCGCTGCTCGGCAGGAACGCCGTCGTGCGCCGCGCGCTTCGCGGGATGGAGACCCAGTACTCGGACTGGAGCGTGGTGTCGCGCTGGATCGGGACGCCGGGCATCAGCCTCCGCGACGCGGGCGTCAGGGCCGAACGCGTGCTCCTCCCCATCGGACGCGTCGATCGCGCGCCGCTGGCGACCTCGACCCCTATCGCCCTGTTCGCGCAGCTCATGCTCGACCCGGCGTACCAGCTGAAATGAGGAGCTGACGACCGCCATGCACCGCCGAAACTTTCTTCGACTCGCGGCCCTGGTGCCGGCCTCTGGGGCGCTGGTCTCCCCGCTGTCCCGGGCGACGTCCCGCAGCCCTCATGGCACAAAGACCCTGGTGTTGGTGGAGCTCGCCGGCGGAAACGACGGGCTCAACACGGTCATCCCCTTCACCGACCCGGCCTACCGGCGGCTCAGACCCAACCTGGCCATCGAGCGCTCGCAGATCGTTCAGCTCGGGGGCGGGCTGGGGCTCCACCCGTCTCTCGCGCCGCTGGCCGACGCGTGGGCCCACAAGGAGTTGGCGGTCATCGCCGGGGTCGGCTATCCGAAGCCAAACCGATCGCACTTTCGCTCGATCGAGATCTGGGAGACGGGCAGCGACGCCGACGAGTACCTCGACGATGGCTGGCTCGCCCGCAGCCTGCCGACCCATTCGTCGGCGACCCTGGCCATCGACGGCATCGTCCTCGGGGACCGGGACCTGGGCCCGCTCCACGGTGGCGACACCCGCGGCATCCTGATGGCCGACCCTGGAGCCTTCGCCCGACAAGCCCGCGCGCTCGGCGCCCATGGACGCGCTGGCGCGGTCCACAACCCGGCCCTGGATCATATCCTGAAGGTCCAGCGAGATATCGCCGGGGCGGCGCGATCCATCGAGCGGTCGCTGGCCGCCGCGCCGGAGCCCAGGGGCACCTTCGGGCGCGATCGGTTCTCCCAGCAGCTGAAGACCGTGGCGCGCCTGATCTTGGCGGGGGCCGAGATCCCGGTGTTCAAGGTGACCCTCGGGGGATTCGACACGCACGCCAACCAGCTCGGCAAACATCGACGGCGGCTCCGCACGCTGGCCCGCGGGATCCAGGCGTTCCGCGAGGCTCTCCGGTCGAGTCCGCGGTGGCGCTCCACGCTGGTGCTGACGTACAGCGAGTTTGGGAGGCGCGTAGCGGAGAACGGGAGCCGTGGCACCGATCACGGCGCGGCGGCGCCACCGCTCGTCGGATCGGGCCCCACGGCCGAGCCCACCAAGATCGTGAGCGTCGAGAAGCTCGGCAGGATGCACCTGGTGT
>JAAZYN010000409.1:0-2128 GCA_014239625.1 Myxococcales bacterium
GTCCCGTCAAAGTCGAAGAAGCATTTTCTTGTCCCGCATCACCCTGCCAGGTCTAGGTCTATTGCTCCTGGCGACGGTGAGCGGTGTCCACCCGACCGCCGCCGAAGAGTTCGTCACCATGCGCACCCCCGCGAGCTGAGGCGGCGCCGGTCTGGCCCGCACAGGGCCGGTGACGAGCGGGCAAGCAGGCGCCCTCACCACCACGCGCCCGGCAGCGTCGCCGCGGGGGGCTGCGACGCGCGGCCAGCGTGTCGACGTGGACAACCCGGCGCGCCGCGGGCTATGCAGAGATCGTGAGCACCAAGACGGAGCAGCCGTGCAAGTCGTTACCTGGAATGTGAACTCCCTCAAAGCCCGCGCAGACTACGTCGGCCATTACCTCGATCACGCGATGCCGGACGTCATCGGGATCCAGGAGCTCAAGCTCGACACCGGGCACGTCCCCGTCGAGCTCTTCGAGTCCCGGGGCTATCACGTCGCGATGCACGCCCAGAAGCAGTGGAACGGTGTGCTGCTCGCCTCCAAGCACCCGCTCACCGACATCGTGCGCGGGCTGCCCGCCGCCGACGAGGGGCAGGCCCGACTGATCGGCGCCACCACCGCGGGCGTGCGCGTCGTGAACCTCTACTGCCCGCAGGGGCAGAAGGTGGACTCGCCGAAGTTCCCATACAAGTTGCGCTTCTACGACGCGCTGTTGGAGTGGCTGCCGGCCCACGCCAACCCCGACGAGCCGCTCATCGTCATGGGGGATCTCAACATCGCTCCAAACCCCGAAGATGTCTGGGATCCAGCGCGGTTTGCCGACACCCCCAGCTTCCACCCGGAGGAGCACGCGCGCTTCGCTAGACTCCTCGACTTCGGGCTCGTCGACGCGGTGATGCCGCATGTCCCCGCGGGCACGTTCAGCTTCTGGGACTATCGCGGCGGGGCCTTTCATCGGGGACACGGCATGCGCATCGACCACCACCTGGTGAGCGCGAGCGTCGCGTCGCGGGTCGAGCGCGCCTGGGTCGACCGAGCGTGGCGCAAGAAGTTTCAAGACCTCAAGCCGTCCGACCACGCCCCCGTCGGTATCGAGCTGCGCGGCTGACCCGTGGCGGGACGTGGCCAGCTGTCCCTCCCCGGCCTGGCCCCTGTGGCCGTGGGGCCCGCGTCGCAGCTCCCCCGGGTCACGGAGCTCGGTGGTCGACTGCCCGGCGGGCTCCGGATGGGCACCAGCAGCTGGTCGTTTCCAGGCTGGCGCGGGATCGTCTACGACCGCGCCGTGACCGCTTCGGTGGCGTCGCGACACGGCCTCGAGGCGTACAGTCGACACCCCTTGCTTCGCACCGTCGGCGTCGACCGAACCTTCTATCAGTCGGTCCAGGCCGCTCAACTGCGGGCGTACGCCCAGCAGGTGCCCGCGGACTTTCGGTTCCTCGTCAAGGCTCACGAGGGCTGCACCCTCGAGACCTATCCGGATCACCCGCGCTACGGCCCCCGGCGGCGCCAGCGAAACCCTCTCTTCCTGGACCCATCGTACGCCCGCGACGCCGTCGTCGGCCCCTTTGTCGAAGGCCTGGGCGCCCGCGCTGGTGTCCTGCTGTTCCAATTTTCGCCACAGTCGGTGGGCGCGCTCGGCGGCGTCGACGGCTTCCCCGACCGCCTCGCCGACTTTCTGATGGCCCTCCCCAGAGGGCCCCGCTACGCCGTGGAGCTGCGCAACGCTGCCCTGCTGACCCCTCGCTACCGCGCAGCCCTGGTCGCGGCGGACGCCGTGCACTGCATCAACATCATCGGCGGCATGCCCGACGTCTTCTCTCAGGCGCAGCTGACCGACCGACCGGACGCCCCGTTGATCGTACGCTGGATGCTCCAGACGCGGCTGACCTATGACGAAGCCAGGTCGCTCTACGCGCCCTTCGACGCCCTCGCCGCCGAGGACGTCGTGAGCCGGTCGGCGGTGGCGCAGCTCGTGCGCGACGCCCTCGAGGCGGGGCGCGAGGCGACCGTGATCGTCAACAACAAAGCGGAGGGGTGTGCGCCGCTGTCGGTCCTCAAGCTCGCCGAGCAGCTCGCCGCTCCGCTCCCCTTTTAGCCCGCATTTCTCACCAGAGTTCGAGCGAAACCGAGGAGGGGTAGGTGATCC
>JAAZYN010000409.1:2133-4564 GCA_014239625.1 Myxococcales bacterium
TCGCTAGCCCGCATTTCTCACCAGAGTTCGAGCGAAACCGAGGAGGGGTAGGTGATACGAGCGTGGCGCGGACCGGAGCCGGCCGAGTCGTACTGGCCGTACGTCGCAGGTCGGCGGAGGGAGCACGCGCTCGTAGCGCCTGCCCATCCGAAGGTTGCAGCCGAAGTCTGGTGAGAAATGCGGGTTAGCAGCGGCCATCCGCACCCGCCGCCGGGCGGGCGACCGGCTCCTGGGCTGGCCCCTGCCAAACCGCCTCCCATCGCGGTCGAGGGGCGCATCGGGGGGCCCATCACAGGCCCCTCGACACCGCGGAGCCGCTGGTCGCCGCCGCGGAGCCCCTGGTCGCCGCTGAAGGGCGGGGAGGCACGTCTACGGCAGCACCGCCACCGTGACCGTCTCCAGGCCTGGCTCGGCCCAGCGCGCCTTGTAGGGCAGGTCGCTACCCAGGTCGTAGAACCCAACGCCCTCGTCGCAGAGCAGTCGGATCATCCTGGCCTGCATCACGTTGCCCAGCGACATCTGGCGGAGCGTGTCGTCGAAGCTCACTTGGAGCCCGCGGAACGTGTCGGCGAAGATCGCTCCGAAGACGTAACCCACGTCACGCCCGTCACCCTCGGTGGCCACGATGGCCCGGAGGTGGCCGGCGTCCGCGAGGCCTGGGAGCATACGTTCGTAGAAGTGCACCATCGCCCCCGAGTCGATGCCCTGGTCCGCCATCCCCTTCCAGCTCCGCGCCTCGATCGCGAGCACGCGCCGATAGAGCGCCGCTACCGCGGCGTGGTCGTCGAAGCCACGGAACGTGTGGTAGCGCAGCGGGCGCGCCGCCGCCATGCGCTCCGAACGTCTCAGGTTGCGCCTGAAGCTCGATGAGCGACGCCTCAGGTAGCCATCCCAGCCGCCCTCGAGGGAGGCCACGTGGCGTCTCGTCGTCGGCCCCAGCCCCATGCGATAACGCGCGCCAAACGTGCGCACGAGCTGCTCGAATATCATGGAGTCCCGGCGCAAGCCGCTGAGCCACAGGGCGTCCCAGTCCTTCTCGCGACGGAGCAGGACCTCGCAGGCCTCCTCCGCGACGCGTCCGTCGTCGGCGCCCAGAAACGGGGTCGCCAGCCCCCACATGCTCTCGAGCGGGGCCACGAAACGCCCGACCGCTGGGCTGTCGCCCAACGCCATCGCAGCCCACGCCTGGTTATCGCTGGATGCGTAGATCCACGGCTCATGGTCGGGGTGGAACGCGTCGAGGGATGGCAAGATCCAGTGGCTGCTCGAGCAGTAGTGGTCGATGCCGCCCGTGGCGACCACGGCGGCGTCGAAGGTGCAGGCGAGGGCCTGGAAAGCTGGAAGTTCGAGCTCCTGCATTGCAGAACCCGGAAGTTACGCAAATCGTCTCGTCACGTATAGTCAGCGTCCATGTTCGGCTGCGTCTCGGTGAGGAATGCGTGGGTCGTCGTGCTGTCGCTGAGCGCGGTGTGGTGCGGCCCCGAACGGGTCCGGACGGTCTCGCCTGCTCCCGCCTCGGCCCTCGACGCGGCGTTGGCGTGTCCGTACGACGCCACCCTTGGGTTCGACATCGGGTGTGCCGCGTACTCCGCTTGGCTGCAGCGTCTGGCTGACCAGCGGCAGGATCCCGATGGTGAGCTCTTCGAGCTCCTGGACACCACAGAGGTGGCCCGTCGCTGGTTGGGGGCGGCGAGCTTGCTGAGGCGCGGGAGGAGCTACGTCGACGGTACGCGCATCTTCGACGCCCTCGAGCGCGAGCGCGATCCGGCGGTGGCGTCGCTGTTGGCGCAGGCGGCTGGCCGAGTACGACATGCGGATCTGCGTCGCCGCGCTACCCGAATCGTGACGACCCACCCGATCGGCACAGCCCGAGAGCTATTTCTGAGCTCCCTGAGGTTTCACCACCGCGATCCCTGGGTGCAACGCTTGTCCACCCACGGCACTACCCAGCGAGGCCATCGGTAGCGTCGGCGCGCGGCCTGTGGCAGGGTCTCCAGATGATGCACATCGACCGCCCCAGCCTGAGCTTTGCGGTGGCATGGTTGGCGGTCGCGTTGGTGCTCGGCGGGTGCAGCGGGCCAGTGGAGTTCCCCATCATCGAACACGATGGGCCCGACGCCACCCTGCTCGCCGACGCCCCCGGCCCAGACGTCGCCGCGGACGGAGCCGTGGGCGATGACGCCGCGGGCGATGCTCCGCAGGTTCTCGACAGCGCGTCAGACGTTGTCGCCGGTCCGGCGGACACGTCGGTCGACATCGGCGCCGACGTCGGGGCTGTGGACACCACCAGACCGATCCTCCGGTCCGCCTTCTCGACCACCCTCGGGGTCGTGACCGCGCGCTTCTCCGAGCCTCTGGGCGAGGGCGCTACAGCGCTCGCCAACTACGCGATCAAGGCGTCCAACAATCAGCCCCTGGCCATCACCTCGGT
>JAAZYN010000040.1 GCA_014239625.1 Myxococcales bacterium
TGGGCGGGCTGGCCACCATCGGCGCCCTCAAACCCGCCAACTACTTCCACATCGTCCTCAACAACGCGGCCCACGATAGCGTGGGCGGTCAACCGACCGTCGGGTTCCAGATCGACTTCGGGACCATCGCCCAGGGCTGCGGTTACAAGGCCACCTGGTTGGCCACCAGCGAGGGTGAGCTGAGCGCGATGCTGCCCGAGTTCTTCAGCTCCGAGGGGCCGGTCCTCCTGGAGGTCCGGGTCAAGACGGGGGCTCGTCCCGACCTCAAGCGCCCAAGCAACACGACCCACGAGCGCTCGGCCTCGTTCAAGCAAGCGTTGGCCAGTTAGATCGCCATGCGCTGGGACCTCTACCTGGTGTCACAGGACCCCGACCTGAGGGTCAGGCCCAAGACCGCCGTGCACCTGTTGAACACCCTGATCACCGACGGCCGCGTCAAGAACCTCACCGCGCAAGAGGATCCCGAGGGCATCGACGACGAGGACCACGTGCTGTTCCGCGGCGAGCCTGGCCACTACGCCCACAGCATCTTTTACGAGGGGCCAAAGCTCACCACCGGCGAAGCCTTTGATAGCTTCGAGCTGACCATCTTCAGCGAGCGACGCACCCTGCCGTTCGAGCAGGCCCCGGACGAAGGTGGCGTCCCCACGTATTGGTTCTGGCTTCGTCTTGTCGGCGCGCAGCACAACTTCACCAACGCCCCCTTCGCTCAGCGGCTACAGGACGCTCTGTACATGACGGCGAGGGCTGTCTCCTGCCTCCGCCCCACCTCTTGAGGTCCGACCGGGATGACGCCGGGCAGCGGATCCCCCGCATCGCTCACTCCCAGTGCAGCACCACCTTGCCCGAGCGACCGGCGCGCATGACGTCGAAGCCGCGCTGAAAATCGTCGATGGCGAAGTCGTGGGTCATCACCGGCGAGATGTCCAAGCCGCTCTGCAACATGCTCGCCATCTTGTACCAGGTCTCGAACATCTCGCGGCCGTAGATACCTTTGATCGTCAGCCCCTTGAAGATGACATGATTCCAATCGATGGCGATCTCTTTCGGGGGGATCCCCAGCATCGCGACGCGCCCACCGTGATTCATCACGTCGAGCATCTGCCGAAACGCAGACGGGGCGCCCGACATCTCCAACCCGACGTCGAACCCTTCAGTCATTCCCAACGCCCTCATGGTGTCCGCCACCGACTCGTGCTGCACGTTGAGCGCCCGGGTTGCCCCCATTTTCTTCGCGAGATCGAGCCGATAATCGTTGATGTCGGTGATCACCACGTGGCGCGCGCCGACGTGCTTGCAGATGGCCACGGCCATGATCCCGATGGGGCCGGCGCCGGTGATCAGCACATCTTCACCCACGAGGCTGAAGGCCAACGCGGTGTGGGCAGCGTTTCCCAAGGGGTCCAGGACGCTGGCTTCGGCGTCGGAGATGCTGTCCGGGATCCGAAACGCGTTGGACGCCGGCAAGCTGAGGTATTCCGCGAAGCAGCCCTGCCGGTTCACGCCCACTCCGATGGTGTTGCGGCACAGATGCCGGAGCCCCGCGCGGCAGTTGCGGCAGTGACCACACGTGATGTGGCCCTCGCCGGAGACCCGATCGCCGACATTGAAACCCGCCACCCCCGGCCCGGTCTCGGCGACCTCCCCCACGAACTCGTGTCCGATGACCATCGGCACCTCGATGGTTCGCTGCGACCACTCGTCCCAATTGTAGATGTGAATGTCGGTGCCGCAGATCGCGGTCTTTCGCATCTTGATGAGGACGTCGTTGTGGCCGATCTCCGGCATGGGGACGTCTTGCATCCACACGCCCACCTCGGGGCTCCTCTTCACCAGCGCCTTCACGCCAGCACTCCAAGCTCACGCCCCACCGTCCCGAAGGCCTCGATGGCCTGGTCGAGATGATCGCGGGTGTGGGCGGCGGATATCTGGGTCCGAATCCGCGCCTGCCCCCGCGGCACGACCGGGAAAGAGAACCCGATGACGTAGATGCCATGCTCCAGCAAGGCGTCGGCCATGCGCCCCGCCAGGGTCGCGTCACCAAGCATCACCGGAATGATCGGGTGGTCCGCACCGGCGAGTTCGAACCCGAGCTCGCGCATCCCTGTTCGAAAGTACTCGCTGTTGTCGCGCAGCGTGACCCGCAGGTCGTCACCACCCTCGAGCAGATCCAGCACCCGTAACGAGGTCGCGGCGATGACAGGCGCCAAGGTGTTGGAGAAGAGATAGGGGCGCGACCGCTGCCGCAGCCACTCGACGATCTCGGCGCGACCCGACGTGTACCCTCCCGAGGCTCCACCGAGGGCCTTTCCGAGGGTCCCGGTGATGATGTCCACGCGCCCCTGCACCCCGCAGTACTCCGGAGTGCCGCCCCCATTGGCACCGACGAAGCCGACCGCGTGCGAGTCATCGACCATCACCAGCGCGTCGTAGGCGTCGGCGAGATCGCAGATGGCTTCCAGGTTTGCGATGATCCCGTCCATCGAAAAGACACCGTCGGTCGCGATGAGCCGATGCCGGCAGTCCCCGGCTCGCTTGAGCGCGTCCTCCAGAGCGGCCATATCGTTGTTGGCGTAGCGAAAACGCTTCGCCTTACACAGCCGCACGCCGTCGATGATGGAGGCGTGATTGAGCGCGTCGCTGATGATGGCGTCCTCGGGCCCGAGGATCGTCTCGAACAGCCCGGTGTTGGCATCGAAACAGGAGGAGTAGAGGATCGTGGCGTCGGTCTTCAAGAACGTGCTGAGCCGCCCCTCTAGCTCCGTGTGGACATCCTGCGTGCCGCAAATAAAGCGGACCGACGACATGCCATAGCCGTGCTTGCCCACGGCCTGCTGCGCGGCCTCGACCAGCGCCGGATGGTTGGCCAGGCCGAGATAGTTGTTGGCGCAAAAGTTGATGACCTCTGCCCCGTCAGCGACCCGGATGGAGGCGCTCTGGGGGGAGACGATGACCCGCTCGCGCTTGTACAACCCCTGCTCTCGCAGAGATTCGGTCTCACGGGTGAGGTGGTCGAGAAAAGCCTGCTGCATAGGTCAACCCCTGGACTGGTGACGACGGCCGCCGGAGCATACGCTCTCTAGACCCGCCATGTCATCGCTCCGATGCGGTAAACCCGTCACTCCGCTTGGGCCGAGGCTGAGCCTCGGATCGCACGTGACGCGCCCGGAGCAGCCCGGATGTCTCCAGGGCCTGGGGCTGCACCCGACGGAGCCAGCGACACCCCGCCCAGAAACCCGGGATCCGCGCCAAGGAGCTCAGGTGGGCACCCAGAGCAACCCGAAGAACTCGAGGTCGATGTCGGCGGCCAACAGCGGGACCGTGAGCAGCCGAATCGACGCCAGCTTGTCCATCGCGGCGAACTCGACATCCGCGGCCTCGCGTTGTCCGCGACGTGACAGCTGGTCGCGCCGAAAGACCATCGCCCGGAGCGCCTCCATCCGGAGTCGAATCGAGCCGATCACGCGGCGCATCGCGACCTCGTCACCGCGCCCCTTGTGATAGGCCAGCTCACGCTTGTCCATCTGGAGCAGCTCGCGAAGCTCCGCGACCTTCATCGCCAGGATGTTGTCGTGCTGACCCGCGGTGTTCTGGACGGTGTCGACCTTGACGTCGGTGCGCCGACGCAGCTCTCCAGCGACCCGCGCCTTGAACGCCTCGAGGCTCTCCTCCGGCCGGCCATACAGACCCAGTGGCTCGCACGCCGGAATGCGCAGGGTCTGCATCGCGGCGAGCTGCTCGATGAACGCACGTCGTGCCTCGTCACGGGCAGCCTCATTGAACATCCAGTCGGGTGGCCGCTGGTACTCGGCGCCCTTCTCGGCTTTGGTCAAGGTGTGGTGCGCGTCGATGTGCGTCTGCGGCGCGGCGCCCCAGGCTATCTCCTCAGCCACCTCGGGGATCGGCCGCAACACCAGCGTGGACGCGGCACCACCGAGTCGCGGCAGGGCCGCCTCGGGAGGACGAAACGCGAAGCGCGCGGTGACCAGCAGCGCGGGCACGTAAACCGTCTTTCCCAGCGTGATCTGCAGCTCGTCGACGTGGAGGCTGTCTGCGATGTCGGGCACCGTCAGGGCGCTCCGAGACAGGACCAGCGTGGGCACGCCCGGAGGGTGTACCGGCGGAGGCGGCCTGCGGGGAGGGCGTCGCGCGTCGCGGGTGCGCGGCGCCACGATCCGATCGGCGCCCACAGAGGGAGGCGCCGGCGATCCACCCTCGCCCGCTCGAGCCGGGGGCGACTGGGGCCCGTCGGTCTCTCCAAAGTCAGCCTCGATCACGCCGTCGGACCGCCGGGAACCACCGGAGCCCGGTGAGCTCCCGGGCCGCTCCACAGGCCTCCCGTCAGTCGGGTTCATGTCGACCGTCCGCGGCGCGGGTGACGCCGGCGCCACCAGCTGCCCACCTATGCGATCCATGTTGTAGAAGCTCGCCGCGTTGAGCCGCGTGATCTCCTGCCGGGTCATGGGACCTCGGAGGTAGCTCATGACGAACCGGGTCTTGAAACAGACGAGCTCGTCGAGGTGGGCACTCGACAGCAGAAACTGGCGGGCCTCGAGGCCGCTGATCATGGCGCTCACCTCGGACCTGGAGGGGCCTGCGTCCCCCTGCGACGCGCCCATCAGACCGTCCAGGATGCGCTGCTTGTCCTGATCGGTCTGCAGCTTGCCGACCAGCCAGGTCCCCGCGTTGGTGATGGCCTTGTAGTCCACATCCACAGGGTTCTGTGTCGCCAACACAGCTCCGACGCCGAAGGCCCGAGCTTGCTTCAAGATCGTGAGCAGGGGCCGTTTGCTCGGTGGGTTCTTCGGGTAGGGAGGCAGGTAGCCGAACACCTCATCGAAGTACAGGAGCGCGCGGAGGTCGCCCGAGCCCGGCTGGGTGCGGATCCAGGCCAGCAGCCGGTCCAACAACAAGGACACAAAGGACATGCGCTCCGAATCGTCCAGATGAGCGACGTAGAAGATCGAGGTCCGCGAGCCGTCCCGCTCCTTGGCCAGCAGCTGATCCATGTCCAGCGGCTCACCTTTCAACCACGCGGAAAACGACGGGCTCGCGATGAGCCCGTTGAGTCGCATCGCGAGCTCGGTGCGTTTCTTCTGCGGGAAAAACGCGTCCATCTCGAACACGCCGAGCTTCGTGAACGGCGGCGTGTCGATGCGCGCGATGAGGCTCTGGATGTCCAGCGCCTGCCCCTGATCCCAGGCGTGCGTGAGCACATTGGAGATGAGGATGTGTTCTCGGCTCTTGAGCGGGTCAGCGCTGACGTCCACCAGCGCGAGCACCGCGCTCGCGACCCCCGAGACCAGGTCCGAACGGTCCTCCTCGGCCAGCTCGTCGAAGCGCTCTGGCGGCGCGAACTTCTCGAGGATGCTGACCGGCACACCCGACGACGACCCTGGGGTGTAGATCGTGAACCGCGTCGACTCGCGCAGCGCGCGAATGTCATCAGGCCCCAGACCGTCACCCGCCAGCCCTCGTCGCCACACGCCAGCCATGTCGGCGCCCAGGCTCTGGGCCGTCTCCCCGCCTTCGAGCTTACTCGGATCGACCCACTCGGCGAACTGCTCGTCGGCGAGCTCGGGCCAGCTCAGCGCCAGGTTCGTCAGATCTCCCTTGGGATCGATGGCGATGACCGGGATGTTGCTGCGAGACGCCTCCTCGAGGAGCCCGATGCACAGCCCGGTCTTGCCGCTGCCCGTCATCCCGAACACCAACCCGTGGGTGGTCAGGTGCTTGGCCTTGTAACGAACCTCCGCCTCGAGGCCCGCTTCGCCGATCTGCTTTCCCAGATACAACAGACTCATGGTCGCCTCACGATTCCAAAGCAGACGCAGCGACGAGCGCGGCGTCTATGGCGCATCTACAACGAGACCCGACACCCCTCGACGTCGAGAGATCCAGGACGTCGGAAGGCCCCTACTCGTCACCCTTGGGGCGGCCTTTTACCGGCTTGAGCACCGGCCCGGCGGCACCCTCTTCGACGCCAAGGCGCACGCCGACCAACCCGAGTTTCCTGCTCAGCATCTTCTCGGTCCGAGCCACTCGCTCGACAAACTGCGCGTAGGACAGCGAGTCCTTGCCCGCGGCTTGATTGAGCCGACTGAACTCGTTGAAGATCCGACGATAGTACTCCTCGTCGCTCTCCTCGTCGCCCTCCGCAGAGACCTCGTCATCCTCGTGGGCGCTCTTCAGGTACGAGCGCGCCCAGTCATCGAAGCCCTCCTCATCCACCATCTCGCGGCCGACAAGCTCGCCGACCATCAAGTTCAGGGACTCCGCGATGCCCACCCAGAGCTCTGTCTTGTAGTCGTGGGCGAAGATGTAGTCCTTGTCGCCGTTGATAATCTCGTGGATGCCGGAGTCGATCTCGAAGGCCGGCGTCAGAAACAGGTGCACCGCCCACATGAACAACGCCACGCCGAGCACGAACAGGAAGCCGAAGAGCAGAGGGATCCACACGGTCACCCCGTCCAGCAGTCGCGCCGAGTCACGGCCCGCCGACACGGCGACCCGCATCTTGTTTTCCGACCAGTTGCCCGTCAGCGGGATAAACTGCGCGATGGTCTGTTCCGTCTGCAGCGTGTGGAGCTGAGGGTTCTGATCGTCGACTGGGCTGGACTCGATAACCAGCGCATCCAGCGCGTTGGGTTTCAGCGTCGAGCGAATTGGCTTTTTGCCATAGAAATAGGTGACGTCCCGCCCAAGCACCTTCTTGTCGGCCTTCAGCAGGCTGGAGTCGAGCTCGATCCCGGCCAGCACGACCCCCAGGAACTCGCGCTCGGGGTTGAATATCGGTGCCGCAGAGATGAAGAAGGTCCCCTTGTGGACCCCGGCGTCGACGGTGACGATGTCACGCGCGATGGAGCCCTTCTTGACTTGGTGGGCCACCGTGAAGCGCTCGCCGAAACGGGAGTCGTGATAGTAGAATTTCCGGTCCGCGTCCGCGAGGCCGACGAAGCGATCGTCGGCGATCAGCAGGATGGAGGGTTTAACCCCGTGAACCGGTCGCTTGCGGAGCCGTTTCGCGACATCCACCAGGGACCCGCGGGCGAGCTCGTAGGTGCACTGCTTGACCGATTGGCTCTGGCAGTCCGCCAGCATACTCATCGTCTGGCTGACAAACTTGGCCTTGTCGGCGGTCCCGGCCACGCCCGGATCACCCGTCCGTGACAGCCACAAACGATCCGCCAGGTCCTGGGCGATCGTCTTGTGCACGTCGTCGTACTCGTTGACCAGCGCCTCACGCCGGGCGTCCTTCTGATCGGGGCCCTTGAAGCGACTCAAGACCTCTTTCTGAACCCGGTGCATGGTCTTGCGGTGCTTCTTGAGCACACCCATGTACACCGCCAGTTCACTCTGAGCCACCGCCTGGGCGACGTCGCGGAGTTGTAGATCACGAAGCTTTTTGAGCTGATCGTAGACCAGGTGGCTTCGGGTGATCTCCGAGACCAGGCGCGCATCGCCGGTGCTCTTGGCGTCACTGAGGAGGGTCAGCGTCAAGACGACTCCGAGGCTCGTCAGCGCGAGATAAATTAGCGTCAGCCTTAGCCGAAACACGCGTTTCCCGTCCGGGTCAGGGTTCTCTCGTCACTACCTATCTCAAGAAGTTAAGGGAGCATCGGCGTGGCCGCAACCAAGTCGCCCTCTCGGTCGCAACCGATTCGCCCTGACGGCTCCTCTATTTACGCCTCCGGGGTCACCGCCAGCGCCTTCGGGTAGGAGCCACAGTGGACGACACAGAGCCCACATCCTGTGCAGTTGGACGCGTCTATTCGGGGGATCGGCAGCGCACCGCTGGCGTCTCTCAACGGATCGCCGTCAGCGTCCTGGGGCAGAGCGATCGCGACCTGCGGGCGCGGGCACACGTCCACGCAGATCGTGCACGCGCGATCCAAGGTGTTGAGGCAGAGCTCAGGAAACAGGACCGCTGTCCCGAGCTTGATCTCCGAGGCCTCGATCGGCCTGAGCGCCCCGCTCGGACAGGCGGACGCGCACGGGACGTCCGCGCACAGGTAACAGGCCCGCTCCTCCAGATCGAGCAGCGGCGTCATCTCGAGGGCGGCCCCGTGCTCCGCTCCAGCCTTAAAGATGCTCACCTCCGGGCAGGCATCAGCGCATTCACCACAGCGCGTGCACGCCTCGAGGAAGCGAGCCTCGACGATAGCGCCCGGAGGCCGGATCAACCTGCGGACCCTCGAGCCGTCCGGCGTGTCCCGACGCACGGCGCCGCCTCGGCGTCCCGCTTGGCCGGAGGGACTGCGCGGCTGCCCACCGGAAGGGCCCCCGAGCGCCTCTCCCCGGACGGCCCTGCTTACTGACGCGACGACGTTGGCCCCCAAGGTCCGGAAGAAACGACGCCGTCCGCTCACCGCCTCATCGCCCGATCCAGCCACCCTCAGGAGGACCTGCGGCGCTTGCCACCAGAGCCCTTGGGGCGCTTGGAGCGTTTGCTGGGGGGGCTGGACGCGCCGCGCCCGCTCTTGCCCGAACCGCCTCGCCCGCGCTGCTTGGCCATCTGCGCTTGGCGTCTCTGGGCTTGGCGCTTGGCGTCCCGCTCCTCAGGCGACGCCGAAGCGCGGGCTGTCTTCTCCGGATACAGCGCCTTGATGTCCTTGCGGAGGGACGCGAACGTCCCGTCGGCGATGGAGTCCCGGACCCGCTCCATGAGTCGCTGAAAGAACGTCAGGTTGTGCACCGTCGCCAGGGTGGTCCCGAGCACCTCGCCGATGCTGAACAGGTGAAACAGGTACGCTCGAGTGAAGTTGCTGCAGGTATAGCAGTCGCACGACGTGTCGGGGGGATAGCCGTCGCGCCGATACTGCGTATGGGTGATGCGGATTCGCCCTTGGAACGTATACAGCACCCCGCCCCTGGCGTGGCGCGTCGGGATCACGCAGTCGAACATGTCGACCCCCTGCGCGACACCGTCGACCAGGTCCTGGGGGCGCCCAACGCCCATCAGATAGCGCGGCAAGTCCGGGGGCATCAGGGGCGTCGTCTCGGCCAGCACCGAGTTCATGATCGCCGGCCCCTCACCGACCGCGAGCCCACCGATGGCGAACCCATCGAACCCCAGCGACGTGATCTGAGAGGCGCTGCGCCGCCTCAGCTCCGGGAACATGCCGCCCTGAACGATGCCGAACAAGGATTGGTCATCGCGCGTGTGAGCCGCCACGCTCCGCTCGGCCCAGCGCGCGGTGAGCTCGATCGACGATGCGACGCGGGACTTGTCGGCGTCCGCCGGCAGACACTCATCGAACGCCATCGCGATGTCTGCGCCCAGGGACTGTTGAATCGCCATCGAGGTCTCGGGCGACAGGAAGGTCTTCTTTCCATCCACCTCGTAGGAGAACGCGACCCCCTCTTCGCTGACCTTCTTTTTTTTCAGCGAGAACACCTGGAAGCCACCGGAGTCGGTCAAGATGGCGGCGTCTTCGACGGCCATGAACCGGTGTAATCCTCCGAGCTTCTCGACGAGCCCTTCGCCGGGCCGCTGATGCAGGTGATAGGTGTTGGCGAGCAGGATGCGAAGGCCGATCTGTTGGACGAACAGCGGCGGGACGGTGCGCAAGGCCGCCTGCGTGCCCACCGGCATAAAGACGGGGGTGAGCACCTCGGGCCCCCGCGCCAATCGTAATGTGGCGGTTCGGGCTCCGGTGGAGGGGTCGACGGCCTCCACCCGGAAATCAACCGGGCTGGTCATTTGATCTCCAAGACATAGGGCATCTGCGCGTACACAGTCGCGGGCTTCAGCCCCAACAGGGCGGCCGCGAGCTGCTCGATGATGGAGGGCTCGCGCTTGGGAGCCTCGCTTATCTCGGCGACACCGCTCGCTACGGCGCCCCCGAACAGCCGGCCCAGGACCGCCAGGAAGCTCTGGTCGATGGGCAGATAGCTGATGCTGTAGGGCTGGCCACTCGCGCCCGCCTCGTCGCGAACCTGCTGGATGGCGTCCCAGAGTCCAGCGTGGGCGTCCACGAGCTTCAACGACAGGGCTTTGTCGCCGCCGAAGACCCTCCCTCCGGCGCGCTCGAGAGCGGCCGCTTTGTTGAGTTTGCGCGCCTCCGCGACGACCCCGACGAACATGTCGTAGTAAGACTTGAGGCGCTCTGCGGCCCGCTCCACCTCGGCCTCGGTCCAGGGGCGGTGCATCCCCATGGCGTCGGCCGCCGGGAGGGTGCGCTCGGTGGAGGTCGAGATGCCGACCTTCCGGTACAGCTCGCTGAGGTCGACCTTTCCCGCAAAAATCCCGATGCTCCCCGTGATCGTGGCAGGCGTCGCCAGGATGCGCCGGGCCCCCGCGGCCAGGTAGTACCCGCCGCTGGCGGCGACGTTGCCCATGCTCACGATGACCGGCTTGCTCTCGGCGCCTTTTTTGATCGCGCGGTACATCTTGTCGCTCGCGAGCACCGCGCCCCCACCACTGTTGACGCGGACCACGATGCCCAACACGGAGGGGTCGCGGACCGCGGCCGTCAGCGCCGGGATGAAGGTCCGCTCACCGGTGGTGTCCCCTCCAATGAAGGGGAGGTCGATGGGCAGCGCCTCGGAGCTGAACCCGTCGACGATGGTGCCGGTGACCGGGATCACCGCTACCCGCCGCGCCGCGCTCCAACGTGACCAGGCCGAGGGACTGGGCCGGTAATGGCGCACCAGCCGGGCCGGATGACCCAAAGCCTCTTTGAGGGCGTCGGCGATGGCGCCGTCCTCGACGACGGCGTCGACGATGCCGTGGGACTTGGCGAGGGCGGCGGTCAGAGGCCCCGCCTTCAGGGCTTTCCTCAGCTCCGCTGCGCTCTTCTTTCGCCCGCCCCCGACCGCGTCGAACCACTGCGTCTCGAAGGCCGCCAGGAGCGTCTTGACCTGCGCGCGGGCTGGGTCGCTGGGGCCGCTACCGGTGAGCGCTTCGGGGGCCGACTTGTACTCGGCGTACCTGACGAACTGCGCGTTGACGCCCAGGTTCTTCAGCAGGTCGCCGTAATAGCTGCGGGTCATCGCCAACCCCTGGACCATCAACGTCCCCGCCGGATGCATCATGACCGTGTCCGCCGCGGACGCCAGATAGACGCTTCGCATGTCGCCGTTGGCGAAGTGGACGAACACCTTCTTGCCGGCTCTCCGGATGCGCTTGATGGCCTCGCGAAGCTCCCAACACTGCGCCCAGCTCGGGGCACCCTGGAGCCGGATGAGCATCCCGCTCACGTCGGGGTCCCGCTGCACGATGTCGAAGGCGGCGAGCCAATACGCGAACGGCGTCCCTCTAGAGGGCGTCAGGAGCCCCCCCAGTAGCCCTGTCGTCATCCGCTCGGGGATAGGTCCCCCGATCCGGAGATCGACGAAGCGCTGTTTCGGAGAGAGCAGCGACGTCCGGCGTGATGTGCCGGCCTTTATCAGGGTGTTGAAGGTCATCGCGTTGCCGCCGTTACCTGCGAGCGCGTGGTGGCCATCGACACCCGACTGCACCTCGACCACGCTCTGCGACAGCCCTATGTAGGCGCCCCACTGAATCACCTCGGCGCCTTCGCGGGCCTGGAGGCGCTCGTCGAAGCCCCCCTGAGCGTACCTCGCGTAGGCTCCGACGACGAAGCCGTCGACCGGCATAGCCCGGAGACTTCCACCGACACTCCAGCCCACGGGATCGTCGATGTCGGTGTGAGCATCCACGCCGATGCTGAAGCGCTCGGTGTTCGGCCGGAAGGCCAGCGAGAGCCGAGCAGCAGCAGGGACCGTTCCAGCCCCCAGCTGCGGCGTGTTGACGCGGTCGAAACCAAGCCCCAGAGCGAACCAGCGCAGCGGACGGACGGTGGTGCTGATGCTCCATGAGCCGTAGTTGTCGAGCTGCGGCGCGGTGTCGCTGAACAACCCGTGCCAACCGAAGGCCAGGGACCAGCCGTGATTGATCCGCACGGCGTAGCCGATATCGAGTCGGTGGGTGAGCGCCTGGATGCCCTCGCTGGTCGGAAAGAGGCTATAGGCCAGGCCCAACTTCAGGGGACCGAGGGCTCCAGCCACCATCCAGCTGAACTGAGCCGGACGCTCCTCGCCGCTGACCGGGAGGGCGAAACTGAGCCCGGCCTCGACGCCGTCCATGAACCCGAGGCCCGCGTGATGGCCAACGGTGGACTCCACTCCCTCGTCTTCGGCGGCCACCGTCCAGGGGACGAACAGGGGCCGAGGCGCCGGGGCAGGCGCCCCCGCCCGCGCAGCAGAGCCCGAAGTGACAGCGGTCACGGCCAGAATAGACATTGCGAGGCGGATCATGGGAGCGACTATACTCATTTGGCCGTGAGTTCCACAGAGCCGCACATACAAGCTCCGTGAAACACAGTATGCTCCGCCCTGCCCCACTGAACCACAGCCGGGCGACCCACCGCCCAGGGGATCACCCTGCGCGACGTTGGCTCGACGCGGCTGTCGACCAGTGACCGAGATCGAGGAAAGCACATCGAGGACGATTGATGACCCGACACCTGCTGGCTGGGATCTTGCTGTCCGCCTGCGCCACCGCGCCGGCGCCGGCGCCGGCGCCCCGAGGGCACGAGGCCGCTGTGGCGGACGTGTTCACGTGTTTCCAAGACCGCGCGGCATGCGACGCGACGGTGTTTACCTCCGAAGCGGCGAGAGGCTGGCCCGCCGTCGCCAAGAAGCTCGGCGCCAACATCATCCGCAACGGCCGGCTGGTGGCCCACGTCCCGGCGGAGGCCACCGACCGGTGGAAGAAGCGGTGGCTCGAGGCGGTCGAGAAGCTCGCGGCCGCTGGCTACGACGCCAAGGCCGCCCGGGAGCTGGGGCTCGGACGGAGCTGGGCCCGGATCGGGCCGCGCGTCATGCTCGCGCTGACCGCCCTGGATGGGCAACGGCAGCGACCGGGAAGCGGCGTGGAGAGCGCCTATCTGGTGTTGG
>JAAZYN010000410.1 GCA_014239625.1 Myxococcales bacterium
CACCGATCCATCACCGGTGTGCACGGTAACGGACTGAGCGGTCTGCTCGATACCGGTCACACGCGTGTGAGAGCGCAGAGTGACGCCAGCCTGCTCAGCGCGTTAGCTAAGCCCTCTGACATACAGGGCGGGATGCACGGACGCATCGCAGGGCAAGACCATTCCACCGTGATACAGCTCCGAGCCAATCTCATCGGTTTGTTCGCCGCGCTGGACCATCTGTGCCTCCACGCCGCCAACGTCTTGGAGATCCTCCAGATCTCGCGCCATGTTCTCGTAGTGTTCCGGCCGTGAAGCGCCGCGAAAACGTCCGTTGACGCGCAGATGACACTCGATGTTCTCATCGGCGATAAAGGACTTCACATAGTCGAGAGCCGCAATGCCTTCCAAAATGAGCGCGCGTGCCTTATCGCGTCCATAGAGATCGGTTAACTGCTTTACTGTAAAGCGCTGGTTGCCCGATCCAACCTGCCCACCATTTCTGCTGCTCGCACCGTAGCCAATGCTTTCGGCCTCCAGGAGCAACACGTCACGTCCACCCCGAGCAAGCGTCAATGCGCCCATGAGCCCGGTATATCCGGAGCCGACCACCACGACGTCGCAACTCAGCGTCGTCGTCCGCTTCAGCTGCGTCAGTCGCAACACGTCCGAGTTCATTTCGGGGGCGGGCGCAGGCGGGGGCTCGGGGTAGCCCATGGCGGCCCACAGTGGACCCCGCTTGGCGCCTGGTGACGCCGTGGCCAGCAGCGCGGTGGTCAGCTGCTTGAGTGTGCCATACAGCTGACGCGCTGCGAGCAGCGGGCTGCGCGCCATCCGGAGGAGCGCCTCGCGTCGCGCGTCGCCGCTCAGGTCGGTGAAGCGTGCGGGGCGCTGATACATCAGCAGGCCGCCACCGCGGCTGGACAAGAGCTTCAACGCGTCGTGAAGATCGGAGGTGGTCTGGTCGTCGAGGCTCGACAAGAGCCTTCGGAACCGCGGGAGGAGGCCGAGGTCAGAGGCTGACTGGGTCCAAAAACCGTTGGGGCCAGGGACCGACGCGAAAAACGTGTCGGCGACCGCTCCAAACGTCAGGATGTCGCGCTCTGTGAGACCGTTCACGGGACCGCGTATACCGCGTCGGTTTCCGCGCGCCAAAAGGAAACCCGCTGTGGCATCATCCGTGGGTCTCGAACCGTCCCTCAGGAGATGTCGTCAGCATGCCCACCCCCTCCCCCGAAGATCCCTTCGAGAGGCGCCGCGTGGCTGTGCTCAATGGGCTGTGCATGGCTACCATCGACGAGGGCGTCGGCGACCCCATCGTCTTTCTGCACGGCAACCCCACGTCGTCCTACCTGTGGCGCAACATCATCCCGCATGTTCAGGCCCTCGGCCGCTGCATTGCGCCCGACCTGATCGGCATGGGTCAGTCGGACAAGCTCCCCAACAGCGGCCCGGAGAGCTACCGGTTCGTGGAGCATCGCGCCTTCCTCGACGACCTGTTGGCCAAGCTTGGGGTGACCGAACGGGTCGTCATGGTGCTGCACGACTGGGGCTCTGCGTTGGGCTTCGACTGGGCCCGGAGGCACCCTGAGGCCATCCGTGGCCTCTGCTACATGGAGTCCATCGTCGCGCCGATGGATGACTGGGGCCATTTTCCAGCGGCCTCTCGTCCGTTCTTTCAAGGGCTCCGTTCCGAGTCTGGCGAGGACATGGTCCTAGCCAAGAACCTCTTTGTGGAGCGAGCGTTACCGGCGTCGGTGCAGCGGGGCCTCACGCAGGCAGAGATGGAGGTTTATCGCCGCCCCTACCCCGACCCCGAGTCGCGGCGGCCGACGCTGTCCTGGCCGCGGCAGATCCCGGTCGGCGGTAAACCCGCAGACGTCGTCGAGATCACGTCGGCGTACAGCGACTGGCTCAAAGAGAGCTCCGTCCCAAAGCTGTTCATCAACGCGGAGCCAGGCGCGATTCTGACCGGGCGCGCGAGGGAGCTCTGTCGGACCTGGCCACATCAAACGGAGATCACGCTGCCAGGCATTCACTTCATACAGGAGGACAGCCCGGACCTCATCGGGCGCGCTCTGGACGTGTGGCTTCGCGCGTTGCCGGGCTGACTTCCGGGCGCCGCGTCGGTCTTCGGTTGGGCCGGGGTCGTGGTGGCTCGCCTCCATGTCTCATCAGATCTCGACGCGCGCTTGGGACTTCCGAGATCTCGCGGCATGCTCTCTATCTTTCCGAGGAGCCGCATATCGAGCGGAGCAACCTCGGCTCGCAGTCGGCGCCGCCGCGATCTCCAATGATCGTGCCTCGCGCCTCGCGCCTCGTTGGAGATCGGATGAGACATGAGGGATAGCCGCCGCCGGGGACCCGATCTACGGGTCGACAAGGAGCGACTCTGGAAGAGCCTCATGAGCCTCGCGCAGGTCGGGGCCTACACGGACCAGGCGACCGGGTTACGTGGTGTCAACCGTCTGGCGTTGACCGACGCTGACGCCCAGGGGCGGCGTCTCGTCAGCCGCTGGTTCGAGGAGGCGGGGTTGGAGGTCCGGGTCGATCAGATCGGCAACGTCATCGGCCGGCGCGCCGGCGTCGAAGACCTGGCGCCGCTGATGAGTGGGTCGCACATCGACTCGGTGCCGACGGGAGGGGCGTTTGACGGGGCGCTTGGGGTCTTGGGTGCCCTCGAGGTGGTGCGGTCGTTCAATGACGCCGGCGTCGAGACCCGGCGTCCCATCGAGATCGGCTTCTTCACTGACGAGGAGGGGGCGCGTTTCGGCACCGACATGCTCGGCAGCGGCGTGTTGGCGGGCCGTATCTCTCTGGCTGAGGCACTCGCCAAGGGAGACCGAGACGGCGTCAGGGTGGCCGATGAGTTGGCCCGGATCGGCTTCGCCGGGAGCTCGCCGGCGACGTTGGAGCAGGCGCCCGCAGCGTTTATCGAGCTGCACGTGGAGCAGGGGCCCTTGCTGATGGCCGCCGGCGCGGACCTCGGCGTGGTCACAGGGGTGCAGGCCATCGCGTGGCGAGAGCTTGTCATCACGGGCAAGTCGGCGCATGCGGGCACGACGCCGATGTCGCTGCGGAGAGACGCGATGCTCGCGGCGTCACGGGTGGTCACCTTTGCCCACGACATGGCCACATCCGGCCGCTACGGCGAGCACATGCGCGCCACCGTCGGGCGTGTGGACCTCTACCCCAACCGGGTGAACATCGTCCCGAGCCGGGCGCTGCTGACGGTCGACCTGAGAAACCCCGATGACCTGGTGCTGCGTGCGGCTGAAGGCGCTCTCGAAGCGTACGTGTCTGAGCTCGCCTCGGAGCTGGGAGTGGTCATCACGAGCAGAGTCACCGCCCGAACCGGCGCGGCACACTTCGACGGAGGGCTTCAGCGCCTGCTCGCCAGACACATGGATGAGTGTGGCTATCGTCACCAGCGCGTCCTCTCCGGCGCCGGTCATGACGCTCAGGAGTTCGCATCGCGATGCCCCACCGCCATGATCTTCGTCCCCAGCATGTATGACGGCATCAGCCACAATCCTCGGGAATATTCGACTATCGAGGCCTGCGAGGCCGGTGTTCGCGTCTTGGCCCGAGCCATGCTGGAGCTGGCGTGCTGAACCGTCGACAGAGGTGGGTGTTCGCCGGCGCGACCGTGACGGGTGCGGTGGTGCCGCTCAGCCTATGGGTGCTCGGGAGAGGGTCCCGGGACGTCAGGCGACGTGTCGATGAGGTGTCGCCGGCGCCGGCCGCCGTGGTTCTGGGCTGCTTCGCGCATCCCGACGGGCGCCCCTGTCTGCACCTGGAGGACCGGCTCCAAGCTGCTGTGGACCTCTATCGCGCGGGGCGCGTCCAGCGGATCCTGGCCTCCGGAGACGCCGGCGCTGCGGTGGACGAGGTAGCGGCGATGGCGCGTTGGCTCGAGCAACACGGTGTGCCGACGGCAGCTATTCTGACCGACGGCGATGGCATCCGCACCCTGGCCTCGATGCGCAACGCGGCCCGCGTCTTCGGCCTCCATCAGGTCGTCGTATGCACCCACCGCTACCACCTGCCGCGGAGCCTCTATCTCGCCAAAGCCTTCGGCCTCGAGGCCCAAGGTATGGCTGCAGATCGAGCGCCCCTGGAGGCGCCCGTACGGACACGGGTTCGCGAATTCGGAGCCAGGGCGATGGCCCTGCTGGATCTGACCGTCCTGGGAGCGTCGCGTCGTTCCGCGCCAAGCGGCTGAACTCGGACCGCGCAGCTGGCGCGAGGCCCCACGGGTCGGTCTACAACGCGAAGTGCCGCTTGAAGAAGGGCGTCTCCTTCATGCCCGTCAGATCTCGAGTCGTCGGTACGTAGTCCCGGAGAAACTCTTGGACCCTGGGATGGTTCGTGCTCAACCACGCCGAAGCGCTTTGGACCGTGAGCTCTTTGATGCTCGAACCCATCGTGGCGAACGGCTCGACCTTCGTGTTGGCCTTGGCCAACCGAGTGCACGCATCACTCTTGGCGTTGCTGCCACAGCCAAACCATTTGCTGGGGACGGTGTGGCGCCAGAACCCCTTTTTGCCCGCGACCATCGACATCACCTTGGCC
>JAAZYN010000411.1 GCA_014239625.1 Myxococcales bacterium
GCAGCCCCAGGCGCTCTCGATCGCCGGCCCCGATAGCCCCCTCGCCCTCGTGCTCATGGGTCAGCCCGGCGGCGATGAGGACCGCGTCCGCGTCCCGGATCGCGTCCTCGTCGGCGGCGGTGAAGGGATACGACGACACGTGGCTCACCACCCCGGGGAGCGCCTCTTGGAGCCCCTCCAGGAGGGTGACGACGTCGCTGGACTCGACGTTGCTCGAGCCGGTGTCGCCGATGTTCTCCGTGTCGGCCAGCTCGCCCACCACCACCACGGCGGCCAACCCCGACCGGTCCAGCGGCAGCACCCCATCGTTTTTGAGCAGCACGCTGGCCCGCGTGGCGACCTCGCGCGCCAGGGCGCGGGCCTCCGACGTCTCCACGGTAGCTGGATCCACCACCGCCGGCGCGCTGTCGAGGGCATAACAGAGCTGCGCCCGCAGGATCCGTCGCGCGGCGTCGTCGATCACGGCCGCCGGCACGGCGCCATCCTCCACAGCCGCTTGGAGGGCGTCGCCATAGAACTGGGCCACGGGCATCTCGATATGGAGCCCGGCCAGCGCCGACTCGACGGTGCTGCGCGTGCCCAGCAGCCAGTCCGACATGACCAGCCCCGTAAAGCCCCACTCGCCCATCAAGATGTCCCGCAGCAGGTGGGGGTGCTCGCCGCAATAGGTGCCGTTGACCAGGTTGTAGGCGCTCATCACCGCCGCTACGTGGGCGTCGACCACGACCTTGCGGAAATGGGGCAGATAGATCTCGCGAAGGGTCCGCTCGTCGAGCGTCACGTCGACCTCGAAGCGCGTGTCTTCGATCGAGTTGACGGCGTAGTGCTTGGCCGTCGCCAGCACCCCACCGGACTGGACCCCCTCCACGTAGGCGGCGCCCATGGATCCCAACAGCCACGGATCTTCGCCGTAGGTCTCCTGAGAGCGCCCCCATCGAGGGTGGCGCAGCACGTTGATCGTCGGCGCCAGGATGGTGTTCGAGCCCAGCCCGCGCACCTCCTGAGCCATCGCCTCGCCGACGCGGCGCTCCAGCTCCGGGTCGAAGGTCGCCGCGCGGGCCACCCCCACCGGGAAGGCGGTCGCCTGGCCCGCCCAGGTGGACACACCCCGGGGCCCGTCGATCATCTTCAGCCCGGGGATGCCCAGCTCGGCGAGCGCTGGGGTCGCCCAGGTGTTGTTCTGGGGCAGCGGGTGAACGCCCGCCATCTGCGCGATCTTCTGGTCTAGCGTCATCGCGCCGAGGAGGTCGTCGATGCGCGCCTCCACCGCCTGCCAGTCCTCGCCACAGTAGCCCTCCAGGCGGGCTGGATCGAGGCCGTCGGGGGGGCCGGTGTGGGCGCCGTCGGTGTCCACGGTGGCGTCGCTCGCGTCGGGCGGCGACACGGCGTCCAGCTCGAAGCAGCCGGCCACCAGCAAGGAGGCGAAGAGTGTAGTGATCCCAACCAGGTTGTGCATGTCGGTGGCATACCACAGGGGCGCGGACCGCGTCTGCCGACTCGGCTGATCCGTTCATCTGGCGGCTCCCGACACCCTCTCCAGGTCGCCCGGGCCCTTCTGCGGGTCCGGCGCCCGGGGCAACGATGCGCCGGCCAACGACGAAGGCCGCGCAGCCGCCTCAGCCACCGCGCGGGTCGCGGGCCGATCCTGTGGGCGCTCAGCCGAGCCCCTCGCGCTGCCCGCGGGCGTGCTACGAGGTCCCGAGGGATCCCGCCTCCGGGGTCACGCCGCTCCGAGGCCCAGCGCGGATCGCATCTCCTCGAGCGGCATCTCCCAGTGTCGCTCCCAGTAGACGCCCAGCAGCGGCTCGCATCGGCGACCCAGGTCGTAGTGGTCGCGGAGGCCTCGCTGCAGCACCTCCCACCGCCCCTCGAGCAGGATGTGTTTGAGGGTGCCGAAGAAGACGACCAGGGTCGACAGGGGGAACCGGAGCTGGCCAAAGGTGAACGCGTGGACCAACACCTCCTCGTGCCCCTCGACGCCCAGACCCAGCATCGCGTGCCAGATGTCGTGGTTGCCGCGGTATCTCCGCAGCAGGTAGTGGAACTCGGTGTCGTCGGGCGCTGGACGCGGGAGGTTCAGCGCGTCCAGGTCGAGGCCGTGCCGGGTCAGGTGGTCCGACACGCATCGCCCCACCGTGCCCTCGGGCAGCGCGGCCAGGGCGTCGAAGTCGATGTGGGCGCTGTTCAACTCCGGCCGGTCGGCGAGGAGCGCTCGACCCTCCTCGGACTCTTTGACCTCGGCCAGCGCGCGCTCGATGGACTCGCGGCCGGTGATCTCACCGACCTCCAAGATGTCGTCGAGCCGCTCCGAGTCCAACAGCACGCGCACCGTGTTGCGCGCGATGATGTAAAGGTCTCGCCCTTTCATAGGCAGACGTTAACGCGGGATGGAGACTTGCGGTAGACCGGCCCTGGCGGTTTGTGATGCAACCACCGCCGTTGATCTCGCCGGAGCCATATGGGCTGAGGCGATCGGCTCAGGTTCCGCTGGGGACGGGGAGGGGCTCACCCGCGCTGGCGCCAAGGGGCTCGCCGTGGGGATCACATGGCTCGATCACGACTCCGGCCATCATCGCCGGGCGCCGCTGTGGCGGTGGTCACGACAGCAGCCCGGGCAGCGCCCCATCGGGCTGACCGTTCCAGCTCGGGTAGCTCGTGCCGAAGGTCTGGTCGCCGAACCCGAAGGCCTGAAGCAGGGTGACGTACATGTTGTTGGTGATGTACTGACCGCGCGTGTAGTTGTCGTTCGGGCCGCCGTTCATGAAGTTGAACCAGCGCCCCGTGGGACCACCCGTGTTGCCCGCGAGCACGTAGGGGATGTTGTAGCCGTTGTGACCCTGACCGTTGCCGAAGTCGCTGACCCACATCACGCACGTCGTGTCGATCAGCTTCTGGCCCGCCGACTCGGGGTCCGGGTCGTCGGTCTCGGCGAGACGGTCCAGGAGGTAGGAGAACTGGTCGGTGTACCACCCATAGCCCTGCATCAAGAACGGCTTCACGTAGGCCTCGGTGGTCGGCTCGTTGGACGTCCAGTCGTGTACCAAGGCGTGCCAGTTGTCGTGGGACGTGGGCACGATGCTCTGCCCGCCGTTGACGTACGGGAACGTCGGCGAGTTGCCGTTGCGGTACACGATCGACCCCGAGCGGGTCAGGTTACACGCCATGGACAACACCAGCAGGTCGATCTGGTTGTGCGACGTGACCGGCTCGTCCTCATCGGTGGCGTGTTCGTACCCGTCGGGAAGGGTGATGCTGGGGTTGCCGCAGTCGAGGGGAGCGTGCACCTGCGTCACCCGGGCCTCCAGCTCGTGGATCTTTTGGAGGTGGGCGTCCAGGCGGAGCTGGTCGGCCACGCCGAGCCGGCCCCGGAAGCGCTCGAACTGGGCCTTGACAGCATCCAGCACGCTGCCGCGTCGGGCGGCGATGAGCTGCTGGTCGGTGACGCCGCCGCCGGTGTTCGCGAAGAGGCTGTTGAAGACGAGCTGAGGGTCGCCTTGAAGCGTGACCGGATCTCCCGGCCCGGAGTACATCAGCTTCGAGGTGGTGGTGTCGTTGGCCTTACCTCCGGTCAGGTTGACGGACCCGTATGGCATGCCCCCCTTGATGCGCTCGGCGATCTCCTGGTCGATGGAGACACCACCACCCAGAAGCTCGTTGTTGTCGGTCACGTCCGGGTTGATGTAGTCGGTGCACGTCAACAGGCTGCACTCGCTGGTGATGTGACCGTTACCATTGGTCATCGCGTGACGCGCGGCGTTGTCCAGGCCAGCCACCACCACGAGCTTGTCCTTGTGCGCCTGCAGCGCTTGCAGCAGGGGCGGGAGCGTGAAGTCGGTCACCGTCCCCGTGGGCGCCCACTCCTCCATGATGGTGCCCTGGTGGTGAAAGAACATGATGAACCGGCGAGGCCCACCCGCTTTGGGAACCCACGCCGGCTCCGCGGCCCGCGCGATCATCGTCGGCGTGAGCGCCTCCAGGAAGGGGAGCGCCACCGCCACCTGTCCCGTCTTGCTGAGGAACGCCCGGCGGCTGATGCTGCGGATCTGGTCTCTGTTCATGGTGCGGTCGCCTGAAGGTCTTTGTCGACGCGATACCGGAACGCGTCGGAGAGCACGATGCCTACGATGAGGTCCTGGATATCGCCGCTGGTCTGCGCGAAGCGCTGATGGATCGTCGTCAGCGCGCAGATGTCCTCGGCGGTGTTGGAGCGTCCCAGGGTGTAGCGGAACCAATGCGTCGCGTAACAGTTCCGGACGATGTCGCTGCTCATCAGCAGGTCGATCAGGCCGGAGGCGTCGCTGAAGGTGCCGCTGGGGTTGCTCAAGTAACCCGTCGCGTCCACGTCAAGCCCCGATGCGTAGGCCGCGCGCCAGCCGCCCGTCGCGTCATAGTGCTCGAACCCGAGCCCGATGGGGTCGATCTGATCGTGGCAGCTGGCGCACTGCGGATCCTCGAGGTGCTTGGCGATCACGTCCGCGATGGTCTCGCCGGCGGCCGGCTCACCGACGTTCATCTCGGCCGTCGGCGGCGGCACCAGGTTCTGGCAGA
>JAAZYN010000412.1 GCA_014239625.1 Myxococcales bacterium
CCATCATGGGCCTCGACGTCGGGACGATGCTCAACAGCATGACCCGGGACGATCCGGAGATCACCTACAACTACTCCCTTGAGATCAACGGGCTGCGCTCGGTGCACTTCAAGGAGGTCGGCGGTCTCAAGATGACGACCGAGTACGAGACCCATCGTGAGGGCGGCAACAACCTTCACGAGGTTCGTCTCATCAAGGGCGCCAAGTTTGAGCCGCTCAAGATCAAGCGCGGCTACTATTCGCAGCACGACGACTTCTTCAATTGGTTCCGGGCGGTGCACGAGGGGGCGACCTTCAAACGTCTGGATTTCTCCCTGATCATGCTCAAAGACGACTGGACCGAGCGTGTGCGGTTCAACTTCTTCCAGGGGTGGCCGAGCAGCTGGACGGGTCCGACATTCGACTCCGAGGCCAAGGGCCAGATCGCCTTCGAAGAGATTGAGATCTGCTACGACTTCTTCGACATCGAGAAGATGTCTCTGGTCGGCAGGATGGCTCAGGGTGGCCTCTCGGCTGCCGTGAACATGGCTGGAAGCTTACTGTAGGACCCTGTTGATTCGGAGCCGAGCTCGATGCCAACCCACTCCATAGCCCAGCTGTTCTCCGCGGGTCAGATCCCGACGGAGGATGAGCGCCGTGACCTTCGGAAGATCGCCTCCTTCGCGGCCTCTTTGTTTTCGCGTCACCTCCATGGGACCGAGAGGCCTCCGGTCAGTCGTATCGACGTCTCGGACCACTGGGTGACGAATCTGTCGCACAACCTCAGCGCGTCGACGGCGACGCGCTGGAGCGATGGGATGGGTCCCCTCCTCGGCGATATCCTCACCGAGCAGTGGGGTGGTTTCTGGGGCGTCGGCGCTGGCGAGCGTCGCGGCTACGCTGACCTCGATGTGTCGGGCATTCTCAGTGTCCTCGATCTTCTCGAAGAGGGTGGTGACGAGGCCGCGGTCGCCGCCCCGCAACAGGGCGAATGGCAGCCGCGGCGGACGGGTTCATTGTTCGGGCAGCGACGGCCCGTTGTCCGGCCGCAGGCCCGGCGGAGCAAGCGCCCCGGGGTAGTGAAGCTCTCGGACGGGTCTCGGATGGCGCGTCAGGTGGTCGAGGCGTTCGACGACGCCGGGCTGTTCATGGACGATCAGTTCGTCCCAGAGCTGCCAGCGAGCAACGAGTTGGCTTCGCTGCCAGGGCTCGTCTTCAGTCCTGGTGGGCAGCCGGCGCGCATACGCTCTGATGGCCCGCCGGGGCTGCCGAGCGGCATCGCGCTGGACGGGCTGCTGGTGGATCAGCGCACGCCGGCGTTGGCTTCCGCGCTCGGTTGGGCGGAGGCCGCGTTTGGCGACGCGGAGCATCGCGTGGGGCCAAGCGTCACCCACCGTCGCCTCCTGCAGACCGTCAATGACATCGGCGCCCGGCAGGCGCTCGCCGCGGCGCCGGCGCCGGCTTCTGTTTTCGGCTTCTTCGACTCGGTAGAAGGCGACTTCCTCCGTCTCCAGCCAGAGGTCATCAAGACCCGGCCGCCCGTTATTTACGAGGACGCGCCGGCACCGACTGAGGCTGAGAGCCTGTTCGTCGCGCAGCAGCCGGTCGCAGCAGGCCGGCCGCCGCAGCAGCGTCAGCCGCAGCAGCTACGGCCCCGTGGGATGCGCGGGCAGATGCCGGCCATGGCCGTGGAGCGCACGATGCGCACGACCCTCGACCGGGTCGCTCCGAGGCCGGCCGCTGGAACGGCGCCGCTGCTGCGCCCGGCCGGGATGGCTGGGTACACCTCTGGGTACGCCTCGAGCCTCGCCGGGTCGGAGAGCGCGCCGCCGACCTTGTCTCTAGCCGGACCGGGGGCGCCCCCCACACTCGGCGCGGAGGTCTCGTCCACCCGCCGCGTCTCGGGCGGCCCGAGTTTCGCTGTCGGCATCGGATCACGGACCCCACTGCCCAAGCGCGTGGGGCGTCCGGCGGCAACGACCGCTCGGCAGGTGACCTATCGGCGGGATGGGCGCCCGCAAGCGAAGGTGCAGCGTGGGGCGATGGCTGCACCACGGATGCTGCTTCAGCGGTCCCGGTTCCTCGGGACGCCTGCGGCGAGCCGGCCCGAATGGCGCCTGGCCGCGGATGGTGGCCAGGATTTGCCGCTGGGCGCAGCGCTGAGCGCTCCCGAGATGTTGGCGGGAACGGTTGCCCGTCGGCAACTCGAGGCGGCTTTGGTGTCAGCCCCCGAGTTTGTCCCGGTAGGTGCGCGCTCGGGGGTGGCCTCGGAGGCTGCCGTGGCTCGCAATCCGGAGGCTGCGCTCGCCGGTGTGAGCTGGGTGTCGATGGAGGCTGGACCAGCCTACCGTGACGACATCGGAGTGCCGTTGGCGACGCAGCCGACCGGCCGCCGAGCGGCCATGGTTCCAGCGGACACCGCGCTCCGCTTGGCGGTGAAGGCCGCGTCGCTTCCGCTGTCGGCGCCGCAGCCTGAGCGTTCGTCGGTGTCGCCGCTCGGCCAGGCGGCAGGCGGCGTCGATGCGGGCGTGCCAGGCCGGCCCGCCCTCTCGATGGCACCGGACGCGCGCCTGTCAGCTGCATTTGTGGCGCCGGCCGCGCTGATGAGCGCCGCCTCTGGAGGGGTCGTCGACCAGCGTACGGTCGCCCGATTGGCCGCGAGTTTCGTGCCGGAGTTCGTGCCGTCGATGGTCGCGGGCTCTGCGCCGATGGTCGCGGGCTCTGCGCCGATGGTCGCGGGCTCTGCGCCGATGAGTCCACCTCGGGCTGGGCTCTTGGATATCGCGCGTCGGCCAGAGGTTCGTCTCCAAATCGCGCGAGATCTAGCTGCGAATTTTGGGACTCGCCCGCTGGCTCATCTGGGACGTGGCGAGCGCGTGATGATCGCGCAGGTATCGGACTTTCCGATGCAGGCCAGGGTCGCGACCGTCGGGTCTCCAGCCGGCCCGATGAGCCGAGCCGCCACCAGCGGCGGGTCGTCGTCGGCTCCTGTCGCCGCGGACGCGCCGCGCCGTGAATTGGCCGCTCGTCAACAGGCGGCGTCACGTGATCGGGGCCTCGGTGAGGCCGCGTCGCCACGCGCGCTGAGCGCACCGGGTCAAGGTCAGATCGGTCCGTCATCTGGCGCGCCAGCGGTCATCGGCCAAGGGCCCTTCAGCCCGGCTGGGCCGGTCGGACAGCGGCGTTTCGACACCATCGTGAGTCGTGGGCAGGTGCCTCGGGTCCACGGCTCGACGCCAGATCCGGAGTCCACATCGATGGTTCGGCAGGCTCGCCGAGCGCTTCAACGCCCGGTGACGACGGCGCGAGAGACCCTGGCGGTGCACCGTCTCCTAACTCCAAGCGCGCGCGGCGTGTCCGGAGACGCCGAGGTGGGTGTGCGGGCGCCCCACAGCCCGATGGCCGAGGCGGTGGCGGCGATTCAGCGCGCGACTGGACTTTCGACCTCGACGGCGTTGCCGGCCTTGGTTCAGGTCCTGGAGCAGCGTCTGTCGGATGGGCCGCTGCTGGCTGTGAGCTCAGCGGGCAGCGCGCAGGTGACCCAAGCCGTCTCTGAGCTCGGAGTGCTCGCGCCGTCCAAGCGGCAAGAGGTCGCCCGGCAGCTCCGTGTCGCTGGGTTCACCCAACCCGAGCTGGCGATGCTTCGATTGGCCGACACGCCGGGCGGCGATGCCAGCGTCGGTGACTCGGCTCGAGTGGCGGACCTTTCATTGACGACTGCGGTTCAGGCGACCGTGAGTCGGGCGGCCAGGAACTTGGCTCGCGTCCTCACTGGGACCGAGGCGTTGGCGACTCGTTGGACGGAGCAGGCGACGTCGGACACACCGATCGCGGGCGGTGGGCAGGCGGTGGCGGCGGCGCTGAGCGGTATCAACACCATCTTGGAGACCGTCAGCAACGATTACTTCGGCGCGCTGGCTCCCGAGCGTGTCAGGCCGGCGTCGCCGAGCCTCCAGGGAGCGATCGGGGATCTGCTGACATTGGCGCGCGAAGCGGCGGTGTCGATTCCTTCCGCGGAGCGCTTTATCGCCGCTGGAGGGACGGAGGACAACACCGCGGTGCCAGCGGCGCTGCAGCCACGCTTGCTCGAGCAGATCACGCGGATCGAACACGTGGTCGCGCGGGTGGAGGCGTCAGGTCCTGGGGCCCGCGGCTCGTTGACCGTGTCCGCGCCTCGAACGTCCGCGACACGAGCGCCTGCGTCGGCGGGTGCGCTCGTTACGCCTTTTGAACCCATGGCGGCCACGGCGGCGCCCGGCGCAGCCGCCGATCAGGTGGAGCCAGGCTACGGGCCGATGGTGCGCCAAGGTGACGCGAGCAGGCGATTCGTCCGGATGACCCGGCTGGAGGGCCGGATCGCACGCGCGCTGGAGGCATCGACCACCGGACCGGCGGGCGCAGAGCGTTTGATGAGGACGCTTCCGATGCCAACGCCGCGCGGGCAAGGGACGATCCGTCGCGGGTCGCGCGCGGTCGCGGGACGGCAGGCTGATCGATCGATGGTCACAGAGCCCCTCGAGTTGGCTCAGGTCATTGCGCCGGAGGCCATGCTTGGGGGGA
>JAAZYN010000413.1 GCA_014239625.1 Myxococcales bacterium
GACGCTCAACTCGACGGAACGCTGCCGCGCGTCCCACCGCTGCCCGGTCTGGGTCAAAGAGCTCTGCCTCACGCCTCTTCCGAGTACGGCACGTCCGCGAGACACTCCTCGACGACTTCATCGACGCTCACCAGATCGAGCTCTGCTTCCGGCGTCAGGATCATCCGATGGTTCAGGACCGAGGGCACCAGCGACCGCACGTCGTCAGGCAGGACGTGGGTGCGTCCGTGGATCAAGGCTCGCGTCTTGGCGCAGCGCATGAGGGCCAGAGAAGCGCGGGGGCTCGCTCCCAGATGGATGGCGATATGCTCGCGCGTGCGCTGCACCAAACGGACGATGTAGTCGATGATGCCCGGCGCGATGTGGATGCGCTCAGCGGCCTCGCTGAGCTCCAGGATGTCAGCTGGATTGAGCACCGGGTTCACGGCCTCGATGACCTGATTGTAGGTCATCAGGACCCGTCGCTCTTCGGCGAGCGACGGGTATCCCAAGACAAGCTTGAACAAGAACCGGTCGACCTGTGCCTCAGGGAGCAGATACACCCCCTCTTGCTCGATCGGGTTTTGGGTCGCCAACACCATGAATGGCTGCCGCAAGGGCAACGTCTCGCCCTCGATGGTGACTTGATTTTCGGCCATCGCCTCGAGCAACGCGGACTGCGTCTTCGCCGGGGCGCGATTGATCTCGTCACCAAGCACGATGTTTGCGAACAGCGGGCCCTTCCTGAGAACAAACGTGTTGTCTTTCAAGTTCAGGACATAAGTGCCTGTGATGTCCGCAGGCAGCAGATCAGGCGTGAACTGAATACGCGAAAAGTCGCAGCCCAAGGTGGTGGCGAATGTCTTCACCAACGTCGTCTTGGCGATCCCGGGGACTCCCTCCAGCAGCACATGGCCTCGCGCCAGCAGCGCGACGATCAGGAGATCGATCGTGACGGGGCTACCCACATAGACCTTGCCGATCTCAGCCCGTATGCGTTGGCGCACCTCGGCCGCGCGCATCACTTCGCCGGCCTCTACCGGTCGCGCGGTCTGGCCCCCCCCAGGAGCGGTGGCGGTGAGCCCCGAGGTGCTGTCGGCGCTGACACTAGGTTCGGACATCGTTTTCCTTTGCCGTCGGCGTGCCGTGCCGGCGCGGCCTTGACCCACGGCGCTGGGCCGTGGCGTATCGAGCGATGAGTCGGACGTCGTCATAGAGCCGGAGGAAACGCTCCGAGCTGATCACCGGCGACTCGCCGCCTCCGTGAAAACTAGCGGCGTCCTGTTCGATCCGCAACATCGCGCGGCGCGCAAGGGTGATCGCGTCCGCCGCGACGTCGCCAGGCGCGATCGCCTCATCGGGGGTCTTCCCGGCGCTACGAAGACCCTCTACCTGAGCCAGCAGGGTGCGCGCCAGGTGTCCAAAGTCGGCGTCGTTTCGATTATGGCTCAAGCCGAGCGCTTCGTGGACCAGGGGCGAGACCGTGGGCTGGGCTGACCCCTCTCCGAGCATGGGCTGTTTTGGACGTGGGCCCAGATGGCCCAGCGTGCGCGAGATGATGAGCCCCCCTAGCACGGACAGCAGAAACACCACGAGCCAGGACCAGGGCGCCTCGCCGAGGGCAGCAGACGCCTCCAGTAGAGACGCGTTGAGCAGCGTAGCCGCGTCATCGAACATGCGCGGGAGCTCGCCCAGCGGCCCCCCGCGCTCATGATAGGTCCCCGTCAGCTCGACCGTCGGCAGCAACAGCTTCACCCGGCAGTCTCGACTGCAGTTGCGCCGCATGACGTTCGCGGCAAACTGCTTGTTTCCGTGCAGCTCGGACCGTCCAATCATGTCGTTGATGAACACGGAGGGGTCACCGATCGCCATGAACCGGCCGCGACCCGCGCTCGTCTCCACGACGAGGTGTTCTCCAGGGCCCCCCGGTGGGGTCTCGAACGAATACACGGGGGTGCCGCCGCGGAGAATCGCAGGATGGTTGGCCACGATCTGTTTGACGTTGAAGTAGAGAAAGTGCTCTCGGTCGTGCTTCGGCTTCACCACTGGGAGTCCCGCCAGCCCTCGGAAGAAGGTCGTGTGCCGGCTGGGCCCGGACGCCAGGCGTTGAACCCCGAAGGCTCTCAAGAGAGGTGCGGCCGAGCCTTGATCGTCGGCCACTACCAGGGCGCCACCGTCCCAGACAAAGCGGACCAGCTGCTGAACCGGGACCTCTCCCCTGGGATACAGCCAGAGCACGACGTCGTCGGGCCGAAGGGACTTGAGATCCACCGTGCCGTGCAACACCTCCAGCTCGACCTTCGCCTCGCGTGCCGTCTGGAGGAGATATCCCACGCCGCTCCATCGGTCTTCGTCGAGGCTGTACCCAGGCTTTGCAGCCGCCGCTCCGGCGCTCGAACACAGCAGCAGCGCGACGGTGGCGAGGAGGACTCTCATGGCGCAGCCGACCTCCGCCGCGGCTCCGGGACGGCCTCCAACAGCTCCGTCGCGCGCACCGCGTCCGCCGAGCGCGCACCGCTCTCGCTGAACCAGGCCCGCTCGGTCAGGTCGCGCAGCTCGGACAAGGGATTCTCCGCGCCCGCCCGCGCCGCCAATGAGTGGGCGGCGGCGTGAGCCTCGCGCGGGGTGCGGGAACCCCAGGCCCATGGCTGCTGAAGGCGTGTCAGCGCGCTCTTATACAGGTCTCGAATCCGGCGCCGTACGGCCACCAACGTGAACGTCGCGCTGTCCAGGAAGCCTTCGTGGGGCACGTTGAACGCGATCTCGCGCCCGATGTAACGATCCGCCTCCATGGTCAGGGCATAGCGACCCGCTGGGATGGGCCCCAAATCGAAGCCGCCGGAAGGGTCGGCGTACACCTCGAACACTCGATCGACACCGACCACGGCCACCCGCGTTCCCGGGACCGGACGCGCTGAATGCGCGTCCACCACCATCCCGCAGACCCGGTCCCGACGCGGTGGGGTCGACCGGGTCGACGCCGACTGCACAAATGGCGGGTTCAAAAACGGCTCTTCGAGCTTCAGCGTTGGCCTCCGGCGGCGGCGGCGGCGGGCGAGGGCGTTGACCAGGGTCGTCCACAGCCGGTTACGAGCGATGTGAGCCAAGGCCAGCCCTGCCAAGACCCACAGAATCCCCGCCACGTACCAGCGGATCGGAATCCCCGGAGGGGAGGGCACCGGGACGGCCACCGGACGGCTCCGCGCGACCGACCAGGACGCCTGCTGAGGTTGGTATAATGCCCACAGGTCGATGACGCCGCGGCTGTCTGCGAACAGGGCTCGAGCCGGCAGGGCGGTCAGGAAGATCCCGTCTTTGTCGGTGGTCGCGACGGCGACGGTCCGAGGCGCTCCAGAGGAACTCACCGACTCGGCGTCGTCGCGCTGACGCCTGGCGTCGCTGGACGTCGCTATGATGGCGACGGTCGCGCGAGCGATCGGGCCGCGCGCGTCCACGAGGCGGCCACTGAACCGATAACGCCCGGTCGCGGCGCGCCCCTCGCGCCCCACTCGCAGCGTGATCCGCGTCGAGCGGCTCACCGTAAAAGAGCCACGCATGTGGGACGCGCCGCGCCGGTGATCCCCGGAAAAACGAACGCGCACCGGGATCTCGCCCAGCGCGCCCAGATCGGCCGGTCGCAGGCGAAAGCGAACGATGCCGTTGCTGTCGGTGCGTCCCTGCTGCTCGCTGCCATCCCCCACCCGTAACTTTATCGCCGCCCCGAATACCGGTCGCTGACGCGCCCTCAGTCGCGCCCGCACCATGATCCAGTCGGTGTCTATGGTGGCCTGCTGCGGGGCGATGTCGACCCCCAACCGGGTCGAGAGCCGGCGGAGGTCGAGGGTCCCCTTGCTCTCCGCCGCGGCATAACGCTTCTCCCCAAAAAATGTTGCGGTCCAGGGGATCTCCGCCCCGTAGCGGGCCTCAACCTCGATCAGGTGGGCGGCGGGGACGAGGTACTCGAACCGCCCCTGTGCGTCGGTGAGCACCACCGGCAAGGTCAACCCCATGACGTCCACGCGGATCCCCTCGGACGCGATGGGCGCTCCCGAGTCATCGACGAGCTTGCCGCGGAGGACGAGCCCCCGCTCGCTACGCTCGGTCAGCAGCTCGATCCGACTGCGAGCTTGCACGATGACCGGTAACGCGTGGGCGGCCTCCGCACCCACACAACAAAGAACAGCGCACACCGTGAGTCGCCGAAGATCCATCAATTTTGGGGAAAATCGAGCCACTATCCAGGGATAGTAGCAGGGTTATGACGATGCCGGAGGAGGGGGGTCGCACAAGGGTCTCGGTGCGGGTATAGTCCGCCGCCGTCAAGGAGGCCAACATGCTTGAGATCATCAGCGGTACCGCAGTATACGCCGCCGACGCTTCGTCCATCGCGCTGGCGATCACCATTGCCCTGCTGGTGGCGATCGTGATCTACGTCCTGCGCGGCAAAGAAGACGCCGCGCAGAGCCAGCCTTCGGCGGACGAGCCCACGGAGGGTGACGCCCTCTCCCCCGCGGAAGCCACGGCGCCTGCCGACGTACCCGAACCAGAGCCGACCCCGG
>JAAZYN010000414.1 GCA_014239625.1 Myxococcales bacterium
ATGCCTCCGGTCGCCGGAGCCGAGCGGCTCGCCTTCATCGCCCAGGCCAACATCGACTTCCAAGACTTCGCCATCATCGGTGACGCTGAGGCCACCCTGAACGATGAGCAGCGCCAGGGTGCGATAGAGCACATGGCCAAGTTTCACGTGGGTCAGCTCATGCCCGAGCACACCTAGAATCTCGCGATCGCCCATCCCGTCGAGCAGGCCCGAGGTCACCGCCACCTGAGGCTTGCCTGCGCCGATGGCGAAGGCGTTCATCACCGGGTTCTGGACGATGAACAGCGGCGGCGGGTCCACGTCGATTCGCCCGGCCGCTTCCAGATACAGTCGCCAGAGACGCGGTGCCTGTTTGTCCGAGATGCGGACCGCACCCGCCATCATGTTGAACTGGGACAGCTTGTCGAGGGTGGCCGCGAAGAGCTTCTCCAAGATCTTGTCCGCGTAGGGGACCGACCGCAGGGCGTCGAGGGCCTGCCGGTCCCAGGGGTGGGACAGGTCATCATGAGTGATGTCCACCAGCGGCTCTCCATGAGCGCGGAACAGTTTATTCTTGCAGCTCCCACAGCCTGGCTTCGCGAGGTCTTTGAGCGCCTTGTCGATGGGCAGTCGGTTGGGCGCGCCGCAGTGGCGGCACATGATGGTGACGGTGTCGCTCGGGCTGTTCATGGGTGTTCGTTCCTCCGTGATCGGGCGTGTCGCGTCGAAAAGCTACGCACCGCCCAACGTCTCCGCCAGGGTACTCCATTCCCGCCAACCCTGAGCTACTCCAGGGCGCCCTTGAGCACGGTGTGTCCACCCTCGCGCGCGAGATCATCGACCTGCGGGACAATGGTGATGTCGGTTCCCCCATCGCCGCCGCCCAGCGCCCCACCCAGATCGCTCATGCTCAGCTCCGGGATCGGGAACTCGGCCAAGGGCGCTCCGATGATGTCTTGCACCAGGGGCTCGATGAGCTGACTGTCCACCAGATCCTCCAGGATCTGCTCGTTGCCGATGAACGGCGTGGGCACGTAGGCCCAGTGGTACTTCAGCGTCTCCACCTCGTGGAGGATGAGCCCGATGGCCGGCCCCTCGTCGGTCTCGGTGAGATAGATCTCCGCGCTCACCTCGAGGAACAGGAAGACCCCCATGCTGTCCTTGCCACCGAAGAGGATCGGGTCGATCTCCGCGTCCACGAAGCAGTCCCCCAGCTGCAGCTTGAGGAGCCCGTCACTGGTGCAGCCATTGATGATGGGAGGCAGGTAGGGGTTGGTCGTCACCACCATGCTGTCGACCGGCAGGCCGTCGACCGACAAGCTGTCGCCCAGCGTCTCCTCATCCATGCTCAGGTTCAGCACACCGCCGTACCAGATGGCGGCCAACATCTCGTTGAGCAGGTCGTCGTAGAGGCCCACCTCGAACTCGTCGTTGCCCGGCAAGGTGTATTGGGTCGGCAGCCCCTGCAGGCACGTGCCCCGCCCAATCGACCCCATGATGTTGTGGGGCGTGGCTTTACCGATGATCGCCCGGGCCGCCATGCCGATGTTGCCTCCGTCGGGCGTGAACTGCATGGTCCACAAGATCATGTCGAAGGTCAGCGCGGCAGGCATCATGCCCGGCAACAGCGCCGGGATCTCGATGGTCTCGCTGATGGCCAGGGAGGCGAACAGGTCGGCCAGCGTGTCCCCCAGCGAGTCCGCCAGCTCGTCTTTGACGAGGTCCTCGATCTGGCCGCTGAAGATGGTGACCAGAAAATCGATGAGCCAGTCGAACAGCCAGCCCAGGATACCGTTGATGTCCACGTCGATGTGGTTCATCACGACGTCGGCGTTCACCAGCGCGACGTCCATCACCCCTTCGATGGCGGAAGCGAGCAGATCCGCCATGATGATCATCTTGTCGACGCTGACCGAGCCCGAGAAGTCAGGGCAGAGGTCTACCCCGAGGACCTTGCACTCCCCCTTGAGCTTGATGCCGAGGTACAGGTTCTTGACCTCCATGACGATGTCCAGGCCGCCGAACTGCGGGTCGAGCGCCAGCTTGGGGGGGTTGAAGCCGATGTTATTGATCTCCAGGCTGTAGCCCCCGCCGATGTCGCTGGCATCCCCGAGGAGTGAGCCCAGATCAAGGTCGCCGACCACCGCTTCGAGGATGGTGGCCAGATCATCGGGGTGCGTCGGGTTGTGGTACCCGTCATCGATGAAGTCCTCCGACATCCAGAGCTTGACCGCGTCCGGCACGTAGGGGATCGACGGGCTCAAGGGATACCAGTGGTCGCTGTAGTAGAAGCTCTGGGTGATCGTGGTGATGGTCCCGCCCCCATCCTCGGCCACGACCTCGAGGATGTTCAGGCCCCACTTGGGCACGATGATCTTGGTGAAGCTTCCGTCGGGGTTAAGCTGCGCAGCGTCGCCGTTGACGCGCACCTCTGCGATGCCGGCGATGGCGTCCTGAGCGATCCCCTCCACCGTGACCGACGGCTTGGTGCCGCTGAGCGTGGCGCCTCGCAGCGGGAACGTCACCGTCACCGCGGGCGGCTCGCCGTTGATGTCCACGTCGACGCTGGCGGTCACCGTCGGGTCGGCCACCAGCGCCGTCGACAGGGTGAACGTGCCCTCCTCCTCGAACAGGAAGGTCGTCAGCGTGGTGGCGGTGTATTCGGTGGTCGGGCTGACCGTGAAGGCGTCGACTTCCGCGTCGGGGACGGCGTTGCCGAACGCATCCTGGGCCACGACCAGGACGGTGACCAGCTCCATGCTGGCGAAGAACGGCTTGGGCGGCTGCAGGTCAAGCTGCAGCGCCACCGGCGGGCCCGGCGTGACCTCCAGGTTGGCGCCCTCGAGCACGAACGCGGACCACTCCAACCCAGCGGGGACACAACGGATCACGAACGTCCCGGCGATGGTGCTGCCCACGTTCAGGCCGCTGAGCGAGACCACGTCCGGGAGGGCGATGGTCATGGGCAGGTCCGGCACCTCATTACCCTGCTTGTCTTCGGCCCGACAGGTGACTTTCGTAGAGCCGCCGGCCTCGATCACCGAGGCCTCCAAGGTGGTCACGATCCGATGCGGCAGGCCATGCTGCACGGTCACCACCGCGGGCGTCTCGTCCTGCGCGCCCAGACCTCGGCGACAGGCGACCTCATAGGTCCCGACGTCCAGACCTTTGACCTTCGAGTTGGCGGCGATGAGGCCACCCGGAGTCCCAGGGTCTCCGCCACCGGGGGCGACGATGACGTCCCAGCCATCGACGATCGCGTTGCCATACACGTCCTCGGCCTCGCACACCACATCAGCGGTGTTGCCGGCCATGATGGTGTCGGGGCTGACGGTCGTCTCGATCGCCTCGCTCAGGCCTGGCTCGACGGTGAGCACGACGGGCGTCGGATCAGCCCACAGGGTCTCCACGATGCTGCATTGAACCCGGTAGATGCCGGCGGCCTTGAACACGACACGGTCGCCGTCGCGCTCCGGCTCGTGCGCCATCGGCTCGGGTGTCTCGATGATCTTCCACGCGGTCTCTGGCCTCTGCTGCCCATCGGCGAGACCCGCGACGGTACAGAATACGTCGACGGATTCACCCGCAAGTGGCCCGTCATCGCTGACGCCGGTGTCGACGGTGAGGGCGTCGAGCGGCGTCAACACCGGGCCGGTGTCGACGACGGCGTCGCTGACCGCCCCCGTCTGCCCCGTGTCGGTCACGTCGGTGCACCCGGTCAGGGAGGCCAAGGTGGGGATGACGGTAGCGGCGATGAACGCTGCTGGGGCGATCAGCAGGCGGCGCTTTCGGTCCACGGTGGGCTCCCGATGAGATGAGGTGGCGGGACTATACACGGGCCCGCGCGTCAATGCAGTAGTCAGATGACGGGCGAGGCAGCGCGGCGATGACCGTCCATCGGACGACATGCCAGCGCGGCTCAAGGCAAGCAGTCGAACTTCATGGCGGTGGTGTTCCAGTCGCACTGGGTGCTCAGGCCGGGCTCGTCGCAGTCGAGGCTGGCGAGGTTGCCGAACTCGGTGCACCACCAGAGGACATCCCCCACACACTTACCGATCGGCGTTATCCCGCCGCAGCCGCCACCCGCCTGCGGTGTGCACTGCCAGAGCTCGCAGTTCCATTGGGCTGGGCAGACCCCGCAGTCCGCACCACAGCCATCCGAGCCGCACTGTTTGCCGTCGCAGTTCGGGACGCACGCGCTCGGCTCTTTGCAGGTGTAGCTGTTGATCTGACCGTCCCAGATGCAGACATAGCCATACTCGGAGCAATCGTCCTGGTTCAGGACGACCAGGTCCTCACACCACGTGAGGACCGTGCCGTCACACTCGCCGCCCGCCGTGGTGGTGCCGCAGGGGCCCAGCTGGCAGCTGCCGTCCTGACAGATCTGGGGTGACTTGCACTCGCCGCAGTCCGCTCCGCAGCCGTCGGGCCCGCAGCTCTTATCGGTGCATTGGGCTTGGCATTCTCCCGCGCAGGTACCGTCTATCGTGCACGCCGAACCATCTGCGCACTGCCCGCAGCTCCCGCCGCAGCCGTCGGAGCCGCACTCTTT
>JAAZYN010000415.1 GCA_014239625.1 Myxococcales bacterium
CCATGACATGTCACCCAGAGGGCGCCGGAGGTGACACGACGGCGTCCGACGGGACACAGAGCGTCGATGCCGAGCCCGACAAGGGTGGCGATGCTGCGGGTCCGGATGCCGCGAGCGATTCAACGGTCGAGGACGGGAGCGCCGACAGCCCCGGCGGAGACGCGCCGGTTGACGCCGCTGTCGACGACAGCGCGGACGGCGGCGCGACCGACGGCGCGACGGGTGACACAGGGACCGGCGACGCCGGGAGCGACGACACGGTGACCGGCGACACGGCCACCAACGACGCCGGGAGCAGCGACACGGCGGCGGGCTACACCAACAGCGACGCGAGCGCGGGTGACTCGTCCGCCGCGGACACGGGATCGAGCGATTCGTCCGGGGACGCTGTCCCCGACACTCCGAGCGACGTCACGCCCCCCGCGCAGGGGTGCCCGACGTACCATGAGTTCTGCGACGGCCAGTGCGTCAATATCGCTACCGACGCCGGCCACTGTGGAGGCTGCGGCGTCAGCTGCACGGCGCCGCAGGTCTGCTCGGCGGGCCAGTGCAAGGACGACTGTTTGCCGGGGCTGACGCCGTGCGGGGGCACCTGCATCAACACGGACACCGACTCGGACAACTGCGGCACCTGCGGGGGAGGCCCTTGCCCGGATGGACAGGGCTGCGTCAACGGAGCGTGCCAGCCGGCGCTCGACCTGGGCGACCCGCCGGCCGAGTGTTCCGGCTTCGAGAGCCCGATCGTCCTCGAGTACGGAGGGGCGGAGACCTGCCTCGGAGACCAGGCCCAGGTCGAGTTCACCTGGGCGGTGTGCGCATGCGAGGCGTTTACCGCCCAGAGCATGTTCTTCACCGACGCCTATGACAGCACGACCGGCCCCTACGAGCCGGGCGAGATCGGTGGCGGCGTGGGAGCCAATGGCGCGTTCCTGGTGAGCAACGACACCGAGATCGGTGGCTCACTGTTCGTCTCGGCCACCAGCGGGGCGACCTCGGGAAACCGGTTCGATATCCTCGGCGAAGCCCACTCCGGGGGGCTGTTCAACAGCAGCGGCGGATCGATTATCGGCTACGATGCGTACATCGCCGGCGACGTCCTCGGCATCGTGGAGGTCGGGGGGACCTTGCACACGCCGGCCACCAGCACCATCGGCGCTGCGGTCACCTACGGCAGCCTCGTCAACGAGCCGGTGGTGGTGGAGCCGCCTTGTCGCTGCGGCGAAAAGATCGACGTCGCTGGCCTCACGGCTGCGTACGCGACCAACAACGACAACGCGCTGATCGGCCTCGATCCGGCAGCGCTCGTCAACCCGCCCGGAAAACTCTACGTAGAGCTGCCATGCGGTGTCTACTACCTCGACGCCGTCGACACCTTCCAGGACTTGACCATCGTGGCGAAGGGCCGGGTCGCCCTGCTCGTGGGGGGCAACTTCACCGCCGCCAACAAGCTGCAGATGATGGCCGCTCCCTCCGGTGAGCTGGATGTCTTCATCGGTGGCACGCTGAACGTGAGCAACAACGTCACCCTCGGCTCTCCAAACTACCCCGCGCTGATGCGTATCTACGTGGGTGGTGCCGCGCCCTTGGTCTTCAGCAACAACGCCACAATCGGCGCCTTCATGTACGCCGCCCATAGCGACGTGGAGTTCAACAACAACACCACCGTTTACGGCGGCATCATCGCCAACGACTTCACGGCGAAGAACTCCTTCGACGTCCACTATGACCGCGGTGTCCTCGCGGCGGGAGCGGACTGTCCCGACCCGCCGACCCCCGGCGACACGTGCACCACCTGCGCCGACTGCGGCAACCAGGCCTGTGTGGACGGGTTCTGCGGGGCCTGCACCACCAGCGCTGACTGCTGTTCACCGCTTATCTGTGCTGGCGGCCAGTGCATCTCTTTGTCGGTGACCCCATAGTGTCCTGCGTAGAGCGTGACGTCCTGGAATCCGGGAGCGTTCCGGTTCGACGCCAGGGCGTGCCGGCGCAGGGCTGGTGGCGGGCCATTCAACGAGGCCCAGCGCAGAGCTGGGCTGGCGCAGCTCCGAATCACGGAGCGGGACTTTACCCTCGGGACCTCAGGAGCAACTGCGATGCGTGATGGTACATTCGCCCTGGCCACGGTTCGATGGCTGGCGACTCTCTCTACAGTGGCGCTCGCGCTCTCTGCATGTCCCGATGAGACCCCGGGCGGCGGTGACACCGGCGTCCTCGATGGGCAGCTCGATCATGGTGCCTCGGACGTCCCCACGGCGGACAGCGAGCCGGACGTCCCGGTCGCCCCTGATGTCACCGCTGACGCGTCGGGTCCCGATCTGGTGCCCTACGACGGCCAGAACTATGGCGCGGGCGCGCTGGGCGATCCGTGTCTGCAGAACGTGGATTGCCTCTCGGGCTGGTGCATCGAGGCCCCTGGCGGACTGGTCTGCACTCAGACCTGCCTGGAGGTCTGCCCTCCTGGCTACGCCTGCAAGGTGCTTCCGCTGCCCGATCCGGTGTCGGTGTGCGCGCCCAACGTGCTGGACTATTGCGGCCCTTGCCAGGGTGACATCGCGTGCTTCGGCGGCGTGTGTCTCGATGACGGCAGCAACGACCCCTACTGCACCGCGACCTGCAGCGCGGACAACCCATGCCCGGAGGGGTTCAGCTGCGACGCAACCACCGACGCGACGTCGGGGGTGACCCGCGACACCTGCGTACCCACCTCGGGGAGCTGTGGCTGCTCTGCCATAAGCGCCGGCGCGGTGCGTCCCTGCTCGGTGACCAACAGCCTGGGCAGCTGCCAGGGGTTCGAGACCTGTAACGGCACGGACTGGGGCGGCTGCACCGCGCCGGAGCCGGTGGCCGAGCTGTGCGATTACCAGGACAACAACTGCGACGGTGAGGTCGATGAGGGCTTCTTGAGCGCCTCGGGACAATACGACCAGTACGCCGATTGCGGGGTCTGCGGGCAGACCTGCGAGGGCGCCATCGCCAACGCCCTGACATCGTGCGATTCGGCCAATTACGACCCACCGCAGTGCGTCGTCGACGAGTGCGGCGCCGGGTTCTTCGAGCTCAACCCGTTTTACTGTGGCCCCGTGCCGGCCAAGCTCTGCAGCCCCTGCGCCGATGACACCAACTGCATCGTCACGGGCGCAAAGTGTTCTCAGCTCGGTGACGGGACGTACTGCACCGTCCCGTGTGCCACCAGCGACGAGTGCCCTGGAGGCTACAGCTGCGTCGACCTCGATGGGGCGCTGCAGTGCGTCCCCGACAGCGGAACCTGCGCCTGCGACGCCGGCAGCGTTGGCCTCCAGCGGGCCTGCGAGCAGACCTATCAAGATCCCCAGAACCCGCAGGCGCCGTTGGTCACCTGCGTGGGCCTGGAGACCTGTGAAGACACCGGCTGGACCACCTGTGCCCTGGGCGACGACATCTGTGATTACAGCGACAACGACTGTGACGGCGTGGTCGACAATGACTGGGTCGATCAGGACGGGACGTACTTTCGGGATGAGAACTGCGGCGTGTGCGGCAATAACTGTCTGGCCGAAGATCCGCCCGCCAACGCGGTGGCGTCCTGCGACACCAGCGGCGTGGTACCTGCCTGCGGTATCGAGTGTGTGGCCGGGACCGCAGACATCAACGGCAACCCGGTGGACGGCTGCGAGTGCACGATCGATGGCGTGCCCGATGTGCCGGATGGCATCGATCACGACTGTGATGGGGTGGATGGCGCCGTCGACAGCGCGCTCTTTGTCGCCAAAAACGGGGCTGACGACAACGCGGGTACCATCGACGCCCCTCTGCTGACCATTCAAGCGGGCATCGACAAGGCCGCTGGCGACGGCAAGAGTTTCGTCTTTGTCGCCACCGGGGTCTACTCCGAGAGCGTTGACCTGGCAGCCGAGGTGGTGGTCTACGGCGGATATAGTGGTGACTTCAAAGCGCGCGATGTCAGCCTTTACCAGACCGCTATTTTTGGGCAGGCGCCGTCCCCAACGCAGCCAGGCGCGGTGAACGCCGATGGGTTGAACTCCGGCGGTGGTCAAACGGGCGGCCTCGCCGGCTTCACGGTGTTTGGCTATGTGAACAAGGCCTCCGGCGGATCGTCGTATGCCATTCACGTAAAGGACTGCGGTGACCAGCTCATCCTGATGGACAACACGGTGGTGGCCGGGAGCGGTGGTGATGGCGACGCGGGGACCGGCGGCGTGTCCGGAGGGCCGGGGGTCAATGGTGCGGCCGGCCTGGCCGTCGTCGATCTGCCAACCGACGCTTGCGCCGCCGCCGATCATCGCGCTGGTGGTGAGGGCGGGGGCAACAGCTGCGGCGGTGCCGATGTCGGCGGCGGCGCTGGTGGCGCCGCGGTCTGCCCTGACTACAGCGAGAGCCAGAGCACGACCGATTGTCCGGCCACCGTCGACCAGAACATGAGCGCGGCCGCAGCCGGCGAGGACGGTTCGGGTTCCGGCGGTGGATCCGGCGGCGTTGCGGGTGGCGACAGCTACCTGAACGCCCTGGACGGTCCTTATTCCAATTGTGAG
>JAAZYN010000416.1 GCA_014239625.1 Myxococcales bacterium
TAGATGGTGCGGCTGGCAGCATCGGCGATGTCGGGTGCGGCCTGGACGACCCGAGCGAACGGGTCTTGGATGTCGGGGTGCTCGCGGACGAGTTGACCCCAGGTGGCGCTCTGGATGCCGGCGGGCGCGCCGGCGGCGGAGATGAGCGTGGCGTTCACCCGGTCCATCAGCTCGGCGAATTTGATCTTGGGGTCGCCTGGCGACCGCCGAGCTCGGCTCCCCTTGGGTGCTCGGAGCGCCTCGATGGGGGGCGGGGGGAGCAGGTGGATGGTGGCGATGTAGGGCATGGGCCAGCCTTGGGTGATGTGCCTCCACCCTAGCCCCATTCGGTCTGCCAGGGGCGTCGGTCACTTAGGGTCGCCTCGTCGTGCGCGTTCGTGGCGCTCCATCTCGGCGGCATGTGCGGCTGCACGCTCGTGATGACGCCGGTACGCGCGGAGGCATCTCAGGCAGGTCACCATCAGCCTGTCCCCCAGCGGTCTATGGCTCCAGGGTCCATGCGTGGGCAGGGGTTGGGGGTGAACCTGATCAACAGCCCGCGCACCGGTCGCTGGACCCACCTGCCGTCGCGATAGTCCAGCGCCCCAGCGTACACGCGCTGCTCCACTAGCTTGGTCATCTGCTCGCCTGGGCAGTGGGTAGGGATGCTCTCCTCGCACCCTCCGCAGGCCGTACACCACGCGCAGCCCTCGTAGCCGTCCACGACTTCCAGGGTGTGGCCGTCAGGTTGCGCCATCGGGCACCCCCTGCTCGGCGATGGCCTGCCATGGGCGTCGGTCAGGGGGGATCCCCCGACCCCCGGCTTCGAGTTGATCTCGGATCTCCCTCTTGAGCCAGCCGGTGGTGGTCCAGCAGGAGTCGTTGACGTTGGGGCCTTGCACTGGCGGGGTGGTCTGACCGGCCTCGAGGTGGACCGGCCGGCTCGTGGCGGTGGCGTCCATGGCGGGGGGGCCGGTCCACCGCCGGCTCTGCATCGTCCCGCGGTGGTCCTTGTTGAGCGGCGAGGCGGACCAGAGGGCCAGGGTCTCAGGGGTGAGGGGGCCGAGGGCTGTGGCGTCGTAGCCGGACGCTGCGATGCGGGTGTTGTGGTGGTAGACGCCGGGCCCGTAGAATCGCGCTGGGCCGCGCTGCTTCTCGATCCACCGGGAGCCCTCGGCGTTGATGAGCGCCTCGGCGCCCTCGATGTCGGTGGTCCAGATGGCGTCAACGTGCAGGCCGACGACAGAACCGGGCTGGAGCTGGCGCACCGCGGCCATGACCTGCATGTGGTTGAATCCGGCGATGAGCGCGGCCAGGTCGGGGCGGTAAGTGGCGGGCGCTTGGTGGGAGAAGGGGGCGACCCCGTCGAACCCCCACCAGATCCCGCAGCTCTTGATGGAGCCGCTGGGCGGGTCGTCGCTCCGCTGGCCGAGGAACCCGCCCTTGGATGCCCACTTCCCCCAGAACCTCGTGTAGAGCAATTTTCCCTGGTGGCAGCCGCCGAAGTCCTTGGCGATCTCGTCGAAGAGCGGCATCGAGGAGGGGGCGAAGCACCACTGGTGGATGGTGCGGACGGTGACCTCGCCGCGGTCCTCAGCCTCTCGCACCATCTGGATGGGCCAGCAGCCCGAGAAGGTCCCCGTCGGGAAGGTGGTGGAGAAGCCCAGGCGGACGGGTAGCGGGGGGATGCCGAGCTCCTCGCCCAGGGCCTGGTCGACGTGGACCTCGGCCTCGATGAAGCCGATCTTGTCGCGGATGCGGTCCCAGGAGGCGCCCTCGATGGTGTACCAGCCGCCGACCTTGCGGTCTTGGAGCACACCGTACACAGGCAGCGGTCGGGTCATCGCGTCGAGGTAGGCCGCGCGCATGTCGATGTGAACGCACTCGCGAGCCGAGCCCCTGGTGAGCACGATGGGCCCCCCGTGGAAGCTCGCGTGGGCCATGGCGCGCCAGCGGGGCGGGAGCTGCCGGGTGAACGGGCGCCCGCCGCGGCCGTCGTAGACGTCCATGTACCGACGGATGGCCGTGCCGGCTGCGGACAGACGGGGCATCACGCCGTCCTGGGCGCAGGCGTGCATCCGGTAGCTGAGCTCAGCCTCGGTGTCGCGAGGGTCGCGCTTGCGGACCCCCCAGAGCGACGAGGAGATCACCTTGTACCCGCGGTCCTTGCCGTCGTTCCACCGGAAGTGGACGCCGAGGGGCCGCTCGGGGGTGGGCCCGAAGGCCTCGTCGTCGGGGCCCATGAGCGCGATGAGCCGGGCCATGCTGACGGCCGAGGTGGTGTACCAGGTGGTGCCGCTCCAGGCGGCCCGCCTGGGCACGTCGGCGGCCTTCTTGACGGCCTGGTCATCGAACCAGAAGAGATCGTCCTTGTCCTGGTGGACGATGCCGGTGAAGCTGGCCATCAGGATCCCCCAGGGGTCCAGACGTTGCGGGTCGTGGCTGAGCCGTCGCTGGCGCTCATGCCCTCGATCTGCAACGTGACCCGGCCGTCGATGCCCCAGGTCTCCAGAAAGTCGGTGAAGCGGTCGTAGTCGACGATGTCTTCGCTTGGGACGACGAGGTAGCCGCCTCGGCCGGGGACGTGGACCTGGACGGTCGGCAGGTAGGGGAGCTGGTCTCGGTCGAGGACCGGGCCGCGAAGGCGCCCGCTGGCGTCTCGCTCGTCGGGAGCCGCGGCGCCGCGAGGCAGGCCGATGCCAGCTCGGAGCCACTCGTTCCACAAGATCTGCCAGACATCCTCTGGGTCGCCCAGGGGAACGTGGAAGTAGCTGCCCTGGAGCAGGGGGCTGTCGCCCTTCCGCTTGGGCGCTGGAGCCGGCTCGGCCGGGGGCTTGGGCGGTGGCTCGTCGGGCGGGGCCGGTGGGGCCGGTGGCGGCGCACCTGGAGGCGCGCCCGCGGCGGGCTGTGCTGGCTGCGCGGGGGGCTTGAGGGCGGGCTCCGGTGGCGGGCCCCCTGGGGCGTCAGGATGGGGTGTGGGCGCTGACCCGAGGTCGTCGCTGGGCTCTGGCGCTGGCGGCGGCTCTGGGGCGTCCGGGATGCCCAGGAGCGCCCGTGCGGCCTGCCCACGGCCTCGGCGGACAAGCTGCTCGACGATAAGCGCTGTCTCCGCGCTCAGGCTCTCCAGGCGGGAGGTGAGAGCGTCGTCGGTCTGGTAGCGTGGGTCGAGACCCTCTTCTTCCTCGTCGTCGCCCCCGACCTCGGGCTCTGGGGCTGGCTTCGGCTTCGGCTTCGGCTTGCGCTTGCGCTTGCGCTTGGGCTTCGGCTCTGGCGCCGGAGGGGAAGAGGGGGGCGGGGAGCCCCCGCTCTTCCGGCGGGTCCGCGCAGGCGTGGCGGGGCGCAGTGTGGGGTCGCCCTCGGGGGGCGTGGGCGCAGCCTTCTCCGGCGTCGGGGAAGGCGCTGGAGCAGGGGCGCGGGGCCGCGTGGGAGCAAGTGCGTCGGCCGTGCCGCGGATGCGACCCACCTGTTGGCGGGCGCGCTCTCGGAGGCGGGTGGCGAGTCGGCGCAGGATGTTTCGGCGCTGTGGAGGCATGGACAGTCCAATGTGCTGGTCAGGCACAGGTCAGGGTGAGCCTATCGCAAACGCCCCGAGGTCATGGACCCCGAGGCGCTATCGACACGCCAGGGGCGCATCCGGCGGGCAGTAGAGGCTAGAACGGGATGTCGCCGCCCTCGTCGACCCCGTTGCCGATGTCGTGGGTGATGGGGTGTGCGGTTGGCACACCCACGACGAGCTGCCCCCCGCTCATGCGGGCCTCGCGCTCCTTGGCCTGGAACTCGCGGACCTTGGGATCCAGGGAGTCGATGGCGACGACATCTACGCCCATGCGCTTCACGCCGTTTGTGATGTACTCATCGTGCTTGGTGATGAGCTTGACCGTCTTGCCGATCCAGAGCTCGAGGAGCTGGCTCGGGTTGGTGCGCGCGGCCTTGGACTCGCTGGGGTCGACGAGGGCGGCCACGGCGAAGCGATCGTGCTTCCAGACGGCCTCGTCGTTCAGCGTGGCGCGGTAGTAGACCTTGCGGCCCAGGCCCTCGCCGACCTTGCAGACCAGCGTGAAGGTGATCATCTCGTTGCTGGACGTCTTGGAGAGCCCGAACTCGGCCCAGCTGACCTCGGCGAGGGTCTCACCGGCGGGGTAGAGGGGGCGGGTATTCTTGGTGCCCTTGTTGGAGGAGGTGTTGGTACCAGCCATGATGGCTCCAGGTCTGTGTGTCTTGGTTCTGGGGGCGCCGGCGGGGTCTCCGTCCGGCCCACTGGTTCTACTCCGGGCACCGACCCCTCACAACCGCCCCCGATCCTCATCCGTCGTGTTTCGTTACGGATCCTGGGTGGCCGCCGCTCTGACCGTGGCATAGTGCTCCAGTGCCGTTGCGTTCCGTTACGGCTAACTGGAGTCGCTATGCTGGTGAGACTGGAGGAGGGGGGAGAACTGGGGGGCCTGGCGGACCTGTGCGCCATGGGCTCGATGCGGGCGCAGCTCCGGGGCGGACTGCTCAGCAGGGCTCGGGCTGCTGGCCTGGAGTACGACAAGACCGGGTGGTACA
>JAAZYN010000417.1 GCA_014239625.1 Myxococcales bacterium
TCTCCGTGCTCTCTGAGAGCTTACGGTACACGCGCGATTCGTTGGCGGCTTCCTCGATCTGCGGCTTGAAGCTGTCGTAGACCCAGCTGCTCCGGAGCTTTTCGACGTTCAGCCCGACGAGGCCGTCCACGTCGCCTGGGATGTTCTTGTCCGCTGACGCTTTGATCTCGGCGGCCAGGGGCCCCCCGGAGCTCCCACCGGTGAACATGATCAATGCGGTGGTCAGGCCACCTGCGAGGAGCACGCCCAAGACCGCGAACAGTGCGATCTTGGAGCCACCACCCTTCTTCTTCGCCGGTGGCCTGTTGGCCGCTGCAGGCTCCTGCATCGGCGGCGGCGCCGCCGCTCCGCCGCTCCGGACCGGTTGGCGCGTTGCCGCCACGGTCGCCGAGAAGTCGGGCGCCGGGCTGGCCGCCGGTGCCTGGGGACGCTCGGCCGAGAGCACCGGCGTAGCCACCGTCGACGCGGGTTCGTTGGTCGATGGGCCCGGCCCTGGGCGGACCTGCCGGTGAACCTCAGCCGGCGGCGCGACGCCAACAGGGTCTCCGATGCCGAGGTCTGCTGGGTTGAAGGCGACCGTCTTTTCTACTCCGCTGAGCCCGTCGCCGCTCCCGGTAGTGACCGGCAGGCGGCCTCCCGCTCCTTGCGGCTGAGGCATCAGGCCGGCTTTGAGCGCGGCCCCTCCAGATGTCGCCTTGGCACCTGCGGCGGGTCCGGCGGGGCTCGCATCCCCAGGGGTCATTCCGGGCATCCCGAGGATCGTGCCAGAGCGCTTCGCTGACTTGCGTCCCGGGCCCTTGGGCTTTGGAGCCGGCGCGTCGAGAAGCTCCGGCGGAATGGACATGGCCACCGTGCGGTCCACCGTCTCGTCTGGGACGAACGCCTCCTTCTTGGAGGCTTTGGGAGTCTCCGGGGGCAAATCGAACTGCGTGATGTCCAACGCGACCGTCTTCTGATCCTGCTCGATCAACTCGGCGCTACCTGCGCCACCCCCGCCCCTCGCCTGCGGCTTTGCGCCGCAGAAAGGACAGAAGCTGGCGGTGTCGGCGTATTGGCGGCGACAGCTATGGCACGAAATCATGCGTTCCTCGTCCGGGGGGAGCCCCGCGCTAGTGCACTGCAGTTGATATCAGCGGTTGGCCGAGTTGGAAACCGGCTCCCGGTGACCTCGGATCGCGCTCGGCTAGGTATTGACGCGGTCGCGCAGCTCTTTGCCGACCTTGAAGTGGGGCAGGCGCTTGGGTCCCACGGCCACCGCCCGTCCGGTCTTCGGGTTGCGGCCCGTGTACGAGCCGTAGTTGCGGGTCGTGAAGCTGCCGAAGCCTCGGATCTCGACTCGCTCTTCGCGCTGCAGCGCGTCGGTCATGGCTTCGAAGATGGTCACAACGGCCATCTCCGCCTGCTTGCGTGGCAGCCGGTGTTTCTTTGTGATCAGGTCGATCAGATCGGAGCGATTCATGGATCGTCGCCTCTGCGGTCGCGGTGTGTGTGTGATGATTTGGCGAGTACCCCCGACAGGATTCGAACCTGTGGCTTACAGGGATTAGGAATCCCCAGCTCTATCCAACTGAGCTACGAGGGCCAAGAGCGCGCAGCTTGTAACAACCGGAGAGGGGCCGGTCAATACCCAATCCTCTGGATATGGCTGCATTTTCCAACGGGAGTGCGTCAGCTCACCCGTGTCCCCGGAGCGACCGGCGCCGTGGGGCGCAGGAGGGCGAGATCTCCACCCGGCGTATCGACGGCGAGCACCATGCCCTGGCTCTCCAGACCAAAGATCTTACGCGGCGCCAAATTGAACGCCACGGTGACCTGCTGTGCAATCAGGTCCGCCGGGGCGAAGTGCTTCGCGATCCCGGCGACGACCTGCCGCTGAACGCCGCCCAGGTCGAGCTGAAGTCGGAGCAGCCGGTCACTCCCCTCGACAGCCACGGCCTCGATCACCGTCGCCACCCTCAGATCGACCCGCATGAACTCCGCGAACTCGATCACCTCAGGGGTCTCCAGCGCGACCTTCTTCGACGTCTTGGCTTTTTTCTTGGGCTTCGAGTCGGCCTCGGGGGGGCCGGAGTCGGGCTCCGCTTTGGGGGCATCGCGGCGCGGAAAGAGCGCCGCGCCCTTCTCCAGCGGCGCGCCGGGCGTCAGCCCACCCCAGCTCAAGTCGCTCAGGGTCCCGATCGTCCCGGATGCTCCGATGGCCTGTAGCAGGGCGTCGCACTTGGAGGGCATCACCGGTGACAACAGCCACGCTGCAAAACGAAGCCCCTCCAGGGCGGTGTAGAGTGATCGGCCAGCGGCCTGGATGTCCGTCTTGACGGTGCGGTAGGGCTCAGTCTCCGTGATGTACTTGTTGAGCCGCCGGACCAGCTGCATCGTCTCCTCGATCGCCGTGTGGACCTTGAGCTCACGGAGCCAACCAGGAAGAGAGGCGACGAGCCCCTCGGCGAGGGCGACGATCTCGGCTTCGGCCTCGGTCGGGGGGCCCGGATCCGGCACTCTGCCCTCGAACCACTTGTGCACCAGGCCGCCCACGCGCCGCGCCAGGTTGCCCAGGTCGTTGGCGAGGTCGGCGTTGTTGCGCCGGACCAGCGCCTCTTCGCTGAAGTTGGAGTCCAGGCCGATGACCATGTCGCGCAGCAGGAAGTAACGCAGGACGTCGGTTCCGTAGACGTCTTTCATACCCAGCGGGCTGATGGCCTTGCCGCTCCGCTTGCTCATCTTCTGCTTGTCCTGCAGCCACCACCCGGTGGCGATGATGTGCCTGGGCAGGGGGATGCCAAGGGCCAGGAGCATGGTCGTCCAATACACCGAGTGGGTCGTGAGGATGTCTTTGCCGATCAGGTGGTGGGACGCCGCCCACCATCGCCGGAAGTGGGCCGGCTCGCTGAGCACCCCGATGGCGCTGATGTAGTTGATCAGGGCGTCGAACCAGACGTAGGTCACATAGTCGTCGTCGAACGGGAGCTCGATGCCCCAGGACAGTCTGGCCTTGGGTCGCGAGATGCAGAGATCGCCCAGGCCCTTGTCGAGAAACCCGAGCACCTCGTTGGCCCGGTGTTCGGGCTGAATGAACGTCGGGTTGTCCTCGATGTGCGCGCGCAGCTGGTCGGCGTATTTGGACATCCGAAAGAAGTAATTGCGCTCGGTGATCCGCGTGACCTCGGCCCCGGTCTGGATGGATTTGCCGTCCGCGACCTCTTTGTCCGTCAGAAAGACCTCGTCTTTGACGGAGTACCAGCCCTCGTAGTCGTCCGCGTAGATCTCGCCGGCGTCGTAGAGCTGCTGCAAGAAGTGCCGGACGACGTCGACGTGGCGCTGCTGCGTGGTCCGGACGAAGTCGTCGTTGCGGATCTGGAGCTCGGGCCACAGCGCCTTGAAGGCGACGTGCATCTCGTCGACGTGTTGCTGCGGCGAGATCCCGCGCTGTTGAGCCGCCTCCTGGACTTTCTGGCCGTGCTCGTCGGTGCCCGTGAGGAAGAACGTCTCGTGACCGAGCAAGGCGTGATAACGGGTCATCGCGTCGGCCAGGATCGTGCAGTAGGCGTGCCCGATGTGGGGCTTGTCGTTGACGTAGTAGATCGGCGTGGTGATGTAGAAGTCGCCCGTGGCCATCATCGCCTCGTCGCAGTGGTTGAGTATCAGCAATCGGCACCGTCTGTTAGGTGCCAGACTTTGGACTGTCAATCGTCCTGTTGTTACAAGGGACCTTTCCTACACGGAGGCGTCATGCTTCGACTTGGACTTGTCATCGCGTTGGTATCGTCGACGGCGGTGGCCGCGGGCTGCAGCAGAGGGATTCGCGTCCGGCCCGTGACCCCGGCGGCCCAGGCGCCGGTGTCGGCGGTGGTCGTGGAGTTGGGCCCCAAGATCGTGGGCAAAAAAGAGAAGCTGTTGGTGAACTACCGGGTGATGGAAGAGATGGGCGTGGCCCTTCGCGGCAGCACCGCGCCAGGCGGCAACGCCCAGCTGGTCGCCACCATCACCCACTTCCGCACGGGGAGCTGGGGGCCGACGGTGATGCGCGTGGTGGCGAAGCTGATCGGTCCGAGAAATCGGATGCTGGCACGTTACGAGGCGCGCTCCGCGAGCGCCTTTGGGAGTCGAAGATCCCGCATCCAGAAGGTCGCCCAACAGATCGTCACGCAGCTTGTTCTTCAGATGCGGCGCCAACAGCCGCCGCCCCCTCCGCAGCCGCCGCCCCCGCAGCCGCCGCCACGCTGACACGCTCGTCCGCGCGACGACCGCCGGGCGCCTGACGGGCGACTGCTGCGTTGACGCCCGCAGAGCCATCCCGCGACTCGGGGCGTGGACCGGAGGCGGTTGCCCCGTGTGGCACGCGTCGCCGCGCGTCATACCGGAGGCTCTCCGGGCTCGGCGCGTGCGTTGCTCTCCTGGAACTGGCGCTGCCAGCCCTGCCGAGCCGACACTCCCTGATGACGCAACGCACCTCGCCACAGACGCCATGGGCCCCTAGCCCGCATTTCTCACCAGACTCTGAGCGACGCGCCGGGAGGCTCGAGTGAT